>JAHHUC010000070.1 GCA_020024215.1 Oscillospiraceae bacterium
ATCCCTTTTTGGCTGCAAAGGCGCACAGAAGGAAAAAAGCCTTTATAACGAAGGTCTTGAGCTTATTTCCGACATTGATAAAATGGCAGAGAGCGACAGCTATTTAAACATGATGTCCGGCGATCCTGAAATAGGAAAGATAGTTAAGGACATAGGCTCAGGTGATTACAGCCTTCCGTCTGTGGTTTACACAGTCACAGGAATTGAGGAGGAAATGCTGAAGGTGCTGACAGACGGACAGGATGTGGGTGAGGATATAAAAAGAATTTTAAAAACCAAGCTTGCCCCCGTGCTTCCCTCACAGATAAATGCCTTAGGCGGAGTTTTCAATCTTGCCTCTGCCAATATACTGACTCATGGAGACAGCTTTATAAGCGATGAAATCACCTCATCAAAGACATATATCTACAAATATGATTCCAAATACAGCTTCATTGTCACTTTTACGCCGACGGGCACCGGTATAATAAATGCCTTTGCCAATGTGGTAATCAATGAGGAGCTGTCCAAATGCGATTCCAATGAGGCAATAGCCCAATTTTTAAAGGATGCCTGCAATCTTCAAAATCTGAAGATAGAGGTTCTGGAAAATTAAAAAGAAAAAGAGAAAATCCCAGATTTTCCCTTTGGTCAAAATGAAACCTCCTTGCAGAGCAAAATCTCGCTGCTTTGCAAGGAGGTGCTTTTATTTTTCTTTTTTGAAAAGCCTTCTGAATTTATCCAAGATGCCAGATTTTTTCAAAATTGCTGTCAGAGCATAAACTATAAGTGCAAATACAGCTAAATTGAGAATAATTATAGGAAGATCCTCAATGATAAAGGAAAAACAGCTGCCAGCCCATGAGATGATGTTGTTTTTGGCCCTTTTGAATGTTCCAAGCAGCCTTTCACCAAAATTTTCTTCTGTCCGGTCATATTCAATAACCTCATAAAGATGCAGGTTGAGATAGGAAAATGCCACCTGCTTATCCATCCGGGAAAGTGAAGCGGTGAGAGATTCTATTTCATATCTCACATCAGAAAGCTTGCTCTCTATGGCAATTATGTCCTCCATGCTCTGTGCCTTTTCCAAAAGCTCCAAAAGCCTTTGCTCTTTAAGCTTTGCAGAATTAAGCCTGGCATCTGCATCAAAATAGCTGTCAGTTATGTCATCTATATAGCTGCTGTGATTTGTCACATTGTAAAGCTCTGAAAATTTTTCCTCTGCCTGATTGAGCTTTTCTGTGGGAATCCTTGCGTTTATGCTGGCATATCTTTCGTTGATATTGGTGTTGTAGAGGTTTCTTCCGGATACCTGCTGAGATTCTATATACCCTCCAATTTGTTCAACATAGGATATGATCTCATTTAAAGCCTTGTCAAAGTCCTTTGTCTGCAATTCCATTTCAGAATGTTTTACCAGCTTTCTTTGCTGCAATGCAGAATTGGAGCTTTGATTTTCTGCCTTAGGCGCACCGGCTCCCTCCATTGATACCTCAGTGGATTTATTTGAATCAGATGCCAAGTATTGCTTCGAGCTGTAAGAACTTGTTGAGCCGCATGAGGAAAGGGACAGGATTATAATCAAAGTCAACAAAATACAGGATAATCTTTTCATACTGATGCCTCCTAAAAATCTATGTTTACCATTCTTATAAAGAAAGTGTACACAAAAGGCAAAAAAACTGCATTTATCTATAAATTTCCTTGTCAATTATCTCCTCAAGAGCTTTTCTTTCCTTCACAGATTCAACAGCATCCAAGCTTTCATAGCCCATTGCGACTGCAAGACGTATGCGCCTGTCCTTAGGTATGGATAGGAGCGTTCTGAGCTTTCGCTCGTTGAGCGAGCCTATTATGCAGGTGCTGATATCAAGCTCGGCGGCAGCCAAAACAAAATATGATACGGAAATGCCTATGTTCACGGCTCTGAATTTTTGAGCAGACAGTGAATCGCTCAATTTGGATATGGGACACCTGCCGTCCTCGGTTATTATAACAAAAGCACCGGCATTGTCCGTGAAGGAATTTTTTCCTCCGTCCTGAAAGCACTTTGCAACCTTTGCAAGGTATTCCTTCTTTGTCACTATTATAAATTTCCAAGGCTGTGAATTGTCCGCAGAGGGGGCCGATCTCACCGCCTCCACACACCTGAGAATTTCCTCATACGGCACTGATTCTCCATTAAAATTGCGGCAGCTGTGGCGCTTGTTGATGAGTTCAAAAAAATTGCTCATCTGATCATCTCCTATTTCTTAAGAACGGATATTATTTCGGAGGGAACCGTTTTTAAAGTGGAAAAGATCTCTTCGGCGGCGTTGCCGATATCCTTTTTGATGATTGATAAAAGGGATTTATCCGCTTTGTTGTCATAGGTTCGGATGGTGTTGAGAAGCTTTCCCTCCAAAAGCTTTTTTTCATCTTTTCCTTTGGCCTTGTTAATATCCTTTATTATGTCTCTGCATTTGTCCAGCATTTTTTCATACTCTCTGTCATTTTGAAGCATAAATTCCTTTTGCAGCTGCTCATTTTCCTCATCGTCAAAGAAATCAAATTCCAAAAGAGAGGCCTGACCCTTGAAGGATTCTATTTTAAAGGCTATCTGGTCAAATTTTTTTACGTTTTCCGGGCTGTTTGGAAGAGCGGCCAGTCCGGGCTTGACTATTTTAGCGCCCATAGATTTTAAATGCCTCCATACAAACACCCTGCCCTTTGAGGGTGTGGCAGGAATTATATAGGCAAGTCCTATCCACTTGTTGTCAAACATTTTACCTACCCCTCATAGCTTTCAATACATTTTTCTATTATTCGGTTTGAGAGGAGAAAGCCCCAGCTTGTAAGGCTGAAATTGCTGCCCTCGAATTTTCCCAGACCAAGCTTTTCAAAGCCCTGCATCTCTTTGTACAGACCTGTGACATCCCTCTTGAGAGAATTGAGATCAATGCCCTTTTTTAGCCTTAGATTGAGCATTATTTTTTCTTCCTCTGTGTTTCCGAAGGCTTCAAATTCCGTATGCTCCCAAACATTTTCCCAATTTAAGAAGCTTTTGAGATCCCGCTCAAAATAAAATCTTTTTCCGTTTATGAGAGAATGTGCAGAAGGCCCTATGCCAAGATAATCCTCCAACAGCCAATATTTAAGATTGTGGCGGCTCATAGCCCTGCTGCTTTTGGCAAAATTGGATATTTCATATTGGAAAAATCCTCTTTTCTCCAATTCCTCCACTGCCAATATATAGCAATCGGCAGAAAAATCCTCATCCGGGTCGGTATAGCTTGCATAAAACGGTGTTCCCGGCTCCAATTTAAGAAGATAGGAGGAAATATGATCAATCGGAAGCATTGTAAAATTTTCTATATCTCTTTTGAGATTTTCCTTTGATTGGGAGGGCACTGACATCATAAGATCTGCGGATATGTGCCCAAAGCCTGCCTTATGAGCAAAACAGATGGCGTTTTTTGCCTCCTCATAGCTGTGCTTTCTGCCCAAAAGCCTGAGTGTCTCGGTGTTTGAAGACTGCACACCGAAGGAAATTCTGTTGAAGCCGCTGTTTTTAAGATTTTTCAGCATTTCAAAATCAATAAAGGTAGGATTTGCCTCCAGTGTAATCTCGCTGTCACAGGCAACCGAAAAGCTTTTTGTGACAGCCTCCAAAATTTCCAAAAGAAATCTTTCTCCCATAAGATTGGGTGTGCCTCCGCCAAAATAAACCGTATCGGCAGAAATTTTAAAGGGGCAGTCCATTATTGCTTTTACAAGCTTATTTTTATACTGCTCTTTTAAATATTCATCCGAAACAATGGAATAAAAGTCACAATAAGGGCATTTTGAGGCACAGAAGGGAATGTGGATATATATGCCGTCCATTTTAGTCATCCAGCTTCAGCACAGACATGAAGGCCTCCTGAGAAAGCTCAACAGAGCCTACCTGTCTCATCCTCTTCTTTCCTTCCTTCTGCTTTTCCAAAAGCTTTTTCTTTCTTGTTATGTCACCGCCGTAGCACTTTGCAAGCACATCCTTACGCATGGCCTTTACGGTTTCTCTTGCTATTATCTTTCCGCCTACTGCCGCCTGAACCGGAATCTCAAACATCTGTCTCGGTATTGTCTCCTTGAGCTTTTCACACATTTTTCTTGCCCTCGGATATGCCCCGTCAGCGTGAACTATGAAGGAGAGGGCATCCACCACATCTCCGTTGAGCAGAATATCCAGCTTGCACAGCTTTGCAGGCTTATAGCCTGCCATCTCATAGTCAAATGAAGCATAGCCTCTTGTCCTTGCCTTGAGAGCATCAAAGAAGTCATAGATTATTTCGTTTAAGGGAAGCTGATAATGAAGCTCCACTCTTTCTGTATCAAGATATTTGGTGTCAAGATAAACTCCGCGCCTGTTCTGGCAAAGGTCCATAATTGTTCCTATATAGGCAACAGGTGTGAAGATGGCAGCCTTGATGTAAGGCTCCTCACAGGACTGTATAAGCGACTGGTCCGGGTAGTTGGTGGGGTTATCAATGACAAGCTGTCTGCCGTCGGTGAGGTTTATGTGATAAACAACAGAAGGGGCGGTTGTAATAAGGTCCAGATTATATTCTCTCTCAAGCCTTTCAACTATTATCTCCATATGCAAAAGCCCTAAAAATCCGCACCTGAAGCCAAAGCCCAAAGCCAAAGATGTCTCCGGCTCAAAGGAGAGGGAGGCATCATTAAGGTTGAGCTTTTCCAAGGCATCACGAAGGTCGGGATATTTTGCTCCGTCGGCGGGGTAGATTCCGGAATAGACCATTGGGTTTACCTTTCTGTACCCGGGAAGAGGCTTTTCGGTGGGGTTTTCAGCCAATGTAACAGTGTCGCCTATCTGTGTATCCTTCACTGTCTTTATAGAGGCCGTGAAATAGCCCACCTCGCCGGCTTTGAGTATTTGGGTAGGCACAAGATTGACCGCTCCCATAACTCCGCATTCCACAACATTGAACTGTGCTCCGGTTGCCATCATCCTGACCATATCCCCGGTTTTCAATGTTCCCTCCATAAGCCTTATATAAACAATTACTCCCTTATAGCTGTCATACACAGAGTCGAATATAAGAGCCTTCAATGGAGCATCTGCATCTCCCTTAGGTGCAGGGATATCGGTTACAATTCTCTCTAAAACCTCATCTATGTTTATACCGTTTTTAGCCGATATTCTTGGGGCATCCAAAGCGGGGATGCCTATAACATCCTCCACCTCCTGAGCCACCCTTTCAGGCTCTGCCGCAGGAAGGTCTATCTTGTTTATAACAGTCAGTATCTCCAAATCATGCTCAATGGCAAGATAGGTGTTGGCAAGTGTCTGAGCCTCTACGCCCTGTGAAGCATCAACTATCAAAACCGCTCCCTCACAGGCGGCAAGACATCTGGATACTTCATAATTGAAATCCACATGACCGGGTGTGTCTATGAGGTTGAAATCGTACTGCCTGCCATCCTTAGCTGTATATTTAAGCCTTACAGCACGGGATTTTATGGTTATACCCCTCTCTCTTTCAATATCCATATTGTCAAGAAGCTGTGAAGACATATCTCTCAATGCCACTGCATTTGTCTTTTCCAAAATTCTGTCTGCGAGGGTGCTTTTGCCGTGGTCTATATGTGCAATTATGCAGAAATTGCGCAAACGGGACTGCTCTGTCATAAATTATCCTCCGAGAAAATAAAATTATATTTAGATTTTATAAAGCAAATTTATACATCATCATAATACCATAAAAACAGGGCATATATCAACATAAAAGTTGCTAAAATGTAAGCTTTCTGATAAAATGGTTAGGCTGTGAGGAGAAGTGAAAAATGAAGATAGGAAATATTGATATTGAAGGAAAGGCATGCCTTGCGCCTATGGCAGGTGTTGCCGATAAGGCAGTAAGGCATATCTGCCGTGAAAAGGGAGCGGCATTCACCATAGGAGAAATGACAAGTGCAAAGGGAATAATCATGGCAAGCTCTAAAAGCTTTGAGCTTTTAAAGCCGGACAAAGAGGGCATAAATGCAGTTCAGCTTTTTGCAAACAACCCTCAGGATATGTACAGGGCTGTTTTGGAGGCGGTGAAATTGGAGCCTGCCTTCATAGATATAAACATGGGCTGCCCTGCTCCTAAAATAACAAATAACGGTTCAGGAAGTGCGCTTTTAAAAAATCCGCAGCTGTGCGGGGAAATTATGTCAGCAGCAAAGAAGGCCGGCGGAAAAATTCCTGTGACTGCCAAAATAAGAAGAGGCTTTAACAAATGCGATAATGTGGCATCAAAGGTTGCACAAATTTTGGAAGCTAACGGAGCTGACGCCATCACCATCCATGCAAGAACAAGGGAGCAGATGTATGCTCCTCCAATAGACATAAACTGCATAACAGAGGTTAAAAATGCAGTTAAAATTCCGGTTATTGGAAACGGAGATATATTTTCGGCAAAGGATGCTGAAAATATGCTTAAAATCACCGGCTGCGATATGGTTATGATAGGGAGGGGAGCCTTGGGAAACCCGTGGATTTTTGAGGAGGTAAACTGCCTTTTGCAGGGGAAAAAACCGCCACAAAAGCCTTCGCTGGAAGAAAAAATGAAAACAATGCTAAAAGAAATAGAAATCCTTGTTGAGGACAAAGGGGAAATCACCGGCTTTAAAGAGGCGAGAAAACACGTCGCATGGTATATGACAGGTATTAAGCAGGCGGCAGCTTTAAGGGGACTTTGCGGAAATATAACATCGATGGAGGATGTGCTTTTTATAGCTTCAAGGGCTTTGGAGGCAAATTCAGCAGAAGACGAAGAATAAAAAATAAACCATATCATTTTTAATGAATTTGCTTAATTGCATTAAAGAGGAGCATATGATATAATAAATAAGAATATACACTGTTTGTTTTGATTTTTTACATACAGTATGCACAAGAGGCTTATTTGAAGCGTTGGATATGGCAAAGATTTGTTTTGGCTGTATGCAAGATTTAATTTGGCAGCAATATTTTGATGAAATTGCCCAATCTATCAGGCAGGCCTCCTGTCTTTATGTCAAATGCTGTAATTTTAAGGAAGTGCAGATATGAAAGAAAAAGAGAAGTTTTATGTTCCGTCATTAAAAATATCACTGCTGGCTCTGCTTGCAGTTACCGGTATTTCCTATTTTTATTCCAGAGAGCTGTTTTTTATCTGCTGTGCATCTGCCTCTGTTACGGTTGTGCTTTGTCTTATTCTAAGCAAAAAGGACAAAGAGCAGGGAAGGAGATTTGTCCGCAGCATAGGAAAGGCAATCTCGGATTTTCACTCAGAATCCACCATTAAAATGCCCATACCGGTGCTTGTCACATCAAATGATGATATAGTCTGGTTCAATGATACCTGCTTTAACGATGTTCTCAAAGGTCAGGATTTGACAGGGGAAAATATAGGGCTGCTGTTTAAGGTTAAGCCGGAGCCGGGAATTTCTGAAATCGTCCTCAATGACAGAACCTATCGCATATTCTTTATGGAGGGCGGTCAGGGAGCAGGGGATTTGGTAACATATTATTTTTATGATATAACCGATTTAAGCCAATATTCAAAGGAATATGCTCTCACAAGACCTTCTGTATGGGCTATGACCATAGATTCCATAGACGAGGTGCTTCAGGATGCAAGGGAGAACGAGCGCTCACAGCTTCTCTCTCAGGTGGAATATCAGATTGAAAAGTTTTTTGATGAGCGCAGAGGAATGGTGATAAAAAATCACAGAGGTGTGTTCATAGGCATTCTTGAAGAAAGATATATGCCCGAAATAGTGGAAAAACGCTTCGAGCTTCTTGACAATGTCAGAGAGCTTAATAACGGCGAGGGAATACCTGTGACGCTTTCCATAGGTGTTTCAAGAAATTGCTCCAACCTGCAAGATGCAGAGGTTGCCGCAAGGCAGGCCTTGGATATGTCTATGGGAAGAGGCGGAGATCAGGCGGCAGAAAAAACATCTGTGGGCTATAATTTCTACGGAGGAGTTTCCAAGGGCATTGAAAAGAGAACAAAGGTAAAAACCAGAATCATCGCAACTGCGTTAGGAGAGCTTATTGACAACAGCTTCAATGTGATAATCATGGGACACCGCTTTGCCGATCTTGATGCTTTAGGCTCTGCTGTGGGGCTTATGCGCGCTGTGAGGCAAAAGGGCAAAAGCTGCGTTATTGCAATAAATCGAAACAAAAGCCTGGTGCTTAAAGATATAGAGCGTCTGGAGGCAAACGGCTATGAGCAGAGCTTTGTATCCCCCACAGAGGCGATGACAAGGGTTACAGACAACACTCTTTTGATAATTGTGGATACACATCTTGTTCATGTTGTAGAATCAAGGGAGCTTTATGAGGCGTGCAAAAATGTTGTGGTCATAGATCATCACAGAAGA
Source organism: Oscillospiraceae bacterium (assembly GCA_020024215.1). GTDB lineage: Bacteria > Bacillota > Clostridia > Oscillospirales > Ruminococcaceae > Yanshouia. The sequence goes on from JAHHUC010000070.1 coordinate 8,383, forward strand.
ATGGTGGGCTACATAGATAATGCGGTCATCTTTTATCATGAGCCCTATGCCTCCTCTGCCTCTGAGATGGTGACAGAGCTTGTTCAGTATCTGGATGTAAAAAATCCTGTCACAAGGGTTGAAGCAGAGGCGCTTTTGGCAGGCATTATGCTTGATACAAGAAACTTTGTTTTAAGAACAGGTGTGAGAACCTTTGAAGCTGCTGCC
>JAHHUC010000071.1 GCA_020024215.1 Oscillospiraceae bacterium
CCTTGTTTCCATAAAATTCATCTGTTTCATAAGCTCTGCCAAACATAAGGAGATTAGCTATCCTGTTTATCAAAACGGTTGTCTTTCCGCTTCCTGCACCGGCCATTATCAAAAGCGGACCTGTGACCTTCAGCACAGCCTTTCTCTGCATTTCGTTGAGATTATCAAAATATTTTTCAATTACAAGTTTTCTTAATTTAACACAGTCAAAAGACTCATAATCTGTTTGCATTTTATTCCCCCTGCTCCCTAATTCTTAAAAGACTATAATTATATCACATAAAAGCAGCTTTTTCCACTCTGCCCTCTGTTAATTTGTTCATTGAATTATTGTATAAAAAGTGGTAGAATAAATTTATAATGCTTGAAAGGATTTGGTCATTACGAATTTCTTGACTGATATTTTTCCAAATATAGATATTAAAATAAAAGCGGGCATCATGGCATTTATGCTTTTCCTGTTCGGTCTGTCTCTTGCAAAATTCGCAAAGGTGCAGATAGCAAAAAGGACAAAGAAATACCGCTGGCATGAGGAATTGAGAGCTCTTTGCAGCAAGGGCATATTCTGGATGCTTTTTATAGGCTTCACTGTATTTTCCCTTCTGATAATTGCATCCGAAATATTCGGCATGGATGTGACGCTCATTAAAAAGTATTCAGCTGTCATTGCATCGGGAATTTTAAAAGCGTCTGCTATTTTAGTTCTGGGCAACTATCTTATAAAGGTGTTTTTAAAAGTTCTTGCGCAAATACTCAAAATTTCCAAAATAAGCCAAACGCTCCACCCCTTTATATGTTCATCAACAAGAATATTCATGCTGATTCTTCTTGGCATGATCTCCCTTGAAGCCTTAGGCATACCCACGGCATCACTGCTTGCTGCCTTAGCCTCTGCCGGACTTGCGATCTCACTTTCAATCAAGGATCATCTTTCAAATCTTATAGGCGGAGTTGTTATTTTGTTTGCCCATCCCTTTAAGGTAAATGACCTTGTGGAGATCGAGGGAACTGAAGGGGTTGTTTCCGAGATAGGCCTTATATACACAGTTTTAAAGACATATGATAACCGCACTGTCCTTATACCAAACAACGACACAGCAAAGGCAAAAATTGTAAATCACACAGCCGAAAATCTAAGAAGGGTGGATCTTACATTTACAATCGGCTACAACGATGATTATGAAAGGGCAAGACAGCTTATACTCAGATGTGCCGAGGACACAGGGCTTTGTCTTAAAAGCCCTCCCCCATTTGTGAGGATGAAAGATCATGGCAGCAGCTCAATAGAAATAATCTGCCGCCTTTGGACACAATGGGAGGATTATTTTGAGCTATCTGCCCAAATGAAGGAAAGAGTAAAAAAAGCATTTGATGAAAACTCCATCAATATTCCCTACAATCAGATGGATATTCATATAATTGAAAACAAGGCAAATTGAATAAAATAGATTAGGAGGATGTTTATGTTTTTTAATTCAGCTACATTTTTTCCCTCGATGAAGGAGAAGAAAATTGATGTTATAGGCTTGGGTGTAAGCAATACCGAGCTTGTTTTCAGACTTGTTGAGGCAGGTGCGGTGGTCACTGTAAGAGATAAAAGAACTGAGGACCAGATAAGAAGCTCCACAGTTGAGAGAATCAAGGAGAGAGGCGTCACACTAAAGCTGGGCGAGGATTATTTGGAAAATCTGGACGGAGAAATCATTTTCAGAACTCCGGGCATGAATTTTAACACAAAGGAGCTTATAGCCGCCAGAGAAAAGGGCAAAATTGTCACAAGTGAGCTGGAGCTTTTCATGGAGCTGTGCCCCTGCAAAACAATCGGAATTACAGGCTCTGACGGAAAGACCACCACCTCCACGCTTATAGCCGAAATGCTTAAAAAGAGCGGAAAAAAGGTCCATCTGGGCGGAAATATCGGCAAGCCTCTGCTCCCTATTCTTGATAAGGTGGGCCCTGATGATATATGCGTTGTGGAGCTTTCCAGCTTTCAGCTTATATCTATGAGATGCTCTCCCGACATTGCGGTTATAACAAACATATCGCCCAATCATCTTGATGTGCATAAGGATTTGGATGAATATATAAATGCAAAGCTCAATATCCTTCGCCATCAAAGTGCCTTTTCCAAGACTGTCCTCTCCTTTGACAACAAAAAGACATATGAGTTTGCACCTCTTGTAAGGGGCAGATTGTCACTGTTTTCAAGAAAAGAGGAGGTCGAATTCGGCGCTTGGATGGATAAAAACGGGGATATATATCACTCCACAGATAAAAGGGCGGTCAAGCTCTTCAACAGAAAGGACGTCCTTCTTCCAGGACTGCACAACATTGAAAACCTCTGTGCTGCAATTTCAGCGGTTTGGTCACTGGCATCCCCCAGCGCCATTGCAGAAACTGCAAAAACATTCACAGGCGTTCCCCATAGGATTGAATTCATAAAGTCTGTTGACGGCGTAAAATATTATAACGATTCCATCGCAACCACACCTACCAGAACTGTTGCCGGCATAAGCTCGTTTGATGAAAAGCTGATTGTCCTTTTGGGAGGATATGACAAGCTTATACCCTTTACATCATTGGGCGAGCCTATATGCGACAAGGCAAAGGAAATAATCCTTATGGGCCCTACTGCCCCAAAGATTGAGGCTGTTGTAAAAGGTGCGCCTAATTATGATGCCGATAAGCTTAGAATAACACATGCACAAAATCTTCCCGATGCAATAAACAAAGCCAGAAGCAGCGCAAAAAGAGGAGATATTGTAATTTTATCCCCTGCCTGTGCAAGCTTTGACAGCTATCAGAACTTTGAAGAAAGAGGCGAGCATTTCAGAGAGCTTGTCAATAATTTAAAATAGGAGGAAAAAAATGCTTTCACTTTTAAAGGAGCTTACAGACCTTCCGGGAGTGAGCGGCGATGAGATAAGAGCTCACGATTTCCTGAAAGAAAAATTATCCCATATAGGAAGGCTGGAAACAACAGCCTTAGGCTCACTTTTGTGCTATCTCCCCTGTGAAAAAGAGAATGCACCTGTCATTATGCTGGAGGCCCACACCGACAGAATAGGTTTTTCTGTCAGAGAGATAAGAGAGGACGGCTTTCTTGCATTGAGCCGCTGCGGAGGTATTGACATAAGGGGAGTTTTGGGCTCTGAGGTGGTTCTTACAAATGATAAGGGAGCCTTCAGAGGAATTATCTGCTCTTTAAACGAACATACAGAAAAGAAGCTTCCTGTGCAGGTAAATGAGCTGTTTGCAGATATGAGAATGACCAAACAGCAGCTTGATGAAAATATAAAAATCGGTGACAGGCTTTATCTTCCCGGAAATTTTCATGCTTTATTGAACAACAATGTATCTGCCTCTGCACTTGATGACAGAGCAGGCTGTGCAGCTATTATAAGAGCAGGTGAGCTTTTAAAAGATTTTAAAAAGGCAAATATAGTTCTCTGCTTTTCCTCTCAGGAGGAGGTTGGAGGTGCAGGTGCCTTTACAGCTGCCGGCATAATCAATCCCGATTATGCTGTGGCTGTTGATGTTTCCTTTGCTTTTACTCCTTTAGAGGATAAGAATGAAACCTTTCCCCTCACTTCCGGAATACTTATAGGCTACGGACCTACAATATCAAAGAAATTTTCCAACCTTATGGTTGAGACTGCAAAGGAAAACAACATACCCTACAAAGAAGAGGTTATGGGCGGTTCAACCGGAACTGATGCGGATTCTATTCTTTCTTCCGGCAGCGGCGCAATCACTGCACTTTTGAGCATCGGAGAAAGATATATGCATACACCTGTTGAAATTATAAATTCTGATGATGTGGAAAATACTGCTGTTCTTATAAGCAAGGTGGTGGAGAAGTTAATATGAATTCTGTTTTAAAGGAGCTGTGCCTGGCGTTTTCTCCTGCCGGAGAGGAAAATGAGGTCAGGGATATAATCATAAAAAATCTTGACAGAGAAAAAAATGAGTATCATGAGGACAAGCTGGGAAATCTTATTGTGCTTCACAAGGGTGAGAAACAAACTGAAAATCTGGGATTTTTCACATTTATGCATGAAGCAGGGCTTATGGTACATCACATAACCGACGATGGTTTTGTTAATTTCATAAGCATTGAAGCTCAAAAGGAAAATCTCTCAGGCAAATCCTTCTATTGCAAAACCCGTGAGCTATATGCTGTTTCAAGCACAAAAACATGGCATACCAGTTCTAAGGAGCAAAGAGAGGCTCAGCCGGATGACCGCAAGCTGGTTTTGGATTTCGGCGCAGGCAGCAAAGAGGATGCAGAGAAATACATCCGTCCGTCAGATCAATTTGTATTTGAGTCAAGCTTCCGGGAAAATCCTGACGGCAGCTTTTCCTGCAAGGCTATGGAAAGATCAGCCGCATCCTTGGCACTTTTAAATGCTTTGAACAGTGATATTTCAAAGGAATTTTATGGTATATTCCTTTCAGGCGGAAAGGGTGCAAAAGGCCCCTTGAGGGTTTCTGCTGCAAACAACAACATTTCTTATGGAATAATATTGGATGCTATGGGTGCCGGAGACAATCCCTTCTGTCCTGAAAGCGAAAAAAACTGCAAGATGAAAAAAGGCTTCAGCATAGCCTTTACAGACGGCAGGATAATGTACAATAAGGCATTGGTAAATCTGATAATCGACACAGCCAAGGATAAGGGCATCGCCTATCAGCTGAGGAACAGATCCTATGAGCTTTCCTTCTTGTCAAGCCTGCTCGATTCGGGAAAGGGCGTAAGAACTGCCCTTATAGGCCTGCCGGTAGAATATCCCTCCTCGCCCTCCTGCACTGTGTTTTATGAGGATATAAAAGCTGTGGAGGATATTATAAAATCTGTTTCCGAAAAAGCAATCTCCTTATAAGTATGCTGAGGCTGACAGAATCCCCAAAACACATTTTTGAACCCTATATAGGTTCAGAAATAACTTCACTTTTTAAATCTTTCAATAAGCAAAAGGAAAGGCTGTGCCTTTATGAGAATGAAAAAGGCGCAGCCTTATTAAGGTTTGACAGAAGGCTTCTTATATCAGGAAAAACCGATTTTGATGAAGTTATTTCCCTCTGCAATATGTTTAAAATTAAAAGAATTGAAGCATTGGAGAGGGATATTTGGAAAGATAAGCTTTCTCCTTCATTTTACAGCATTATGGAGCTTTCATCAAAAGCCAAAAATTCAAATAATCCTCAAGCTGCCCATGATATGAAAATACCCTTTGAAATTTTAAAAGCCTCCGACAGAGAATTTATGAAAAACACAGATTACAACTACTGGCTTTCAGATATACGGAGCATGGAAAGAACAAAATCATGCAGCGTTTTTTTAAAGGATGACAAATCTACCGCTTCAATATGTGCAAGAGATTTTGGAAAAAGCCTTATTTCTCAGGTGGCTACAATTCCAAAATACAGGGGAATGGGACTTGCCTCCTCCCTTTTAAAGGAAATATGCTCATTTGAAGTTGAAAATGGCTTTACACCGTTTCTAATATCTAAAAATAAGAGAACAGATATATTTTATGAAAATTTGGGCTTTGCAAAAAAGGATATAAAAGCCTTGATATATCTGTGACGCAATTATTATCACCTGAAAGGAAATTTAAAATAATGGAATATTCTGCTTTTAATTTAAGCCCCCAACTTCTTGAGCTTGCAAGAGAAGCTCAAAAGGATGTGCGCCCCTCCTTCAACAAAATTGAGGAGCTGGAAGAATACAACGGCATGAAGGTTCTCAATGCCTTTATAAAAAATGGAATCACAGCCAACCATATGAACGGCTCAACAGGCTATGGCTATGGAGATATTGGCAGAGATGCTTTGGAAAGAGTTTTTGCTGATGCCTTTGAAGCTGAGGATGCTCTTGTGCGCCACAGCTTTGCCTGCGGAACCCATGCACTCACAGTGGCTCTTTTTGGTGTTCTGCGTCCAAACGATGTGCTTCTTTCTGTGACAGGCACACCCTATGATACACTTCAAAGTGTAATAGGTCTTACTGACAGCAAATCTGATGAAGGCTCACTTAAAGATTTCGGCATCAAATATGAGCAGGTTGAGCTCAAAGACGACAAAATTGACATAGAGGAAGCTTGCAGAAAAGCTTCTTGTGCAAAGGTTGCCTACTTTCAAAGATCAAGAGGCTATTCATTGAGAGATTCCTTCTCTGTTGAGGAAATTTCCAAGGCAGCAAGGGAAATAAAGAAAGTAAATCCCGATATTATAATTATGGTGGATAACTGCTATGGTGAATTTGTGGAAAAGCATGAGCCTTGCAGCCAAGGTGCAGACCTTATGATCGGTTCTCTTATAAAAAATCCCGGCGGCGGAATTGCAAAAACAGGCGGTTACATAGCAGGCAGACATGATTTGGTTGAATTGTGCTCCTTTCGCCTTTCTTCACCCGGAACAGGAAGAGAGGTGGGCTGCTCCTTAGATGAGCTAAGAGGTATGTATTTAGGATTTTTCATGGCACCCACCGTTGTTGCCTCAGCTTTGAAAACAGCTGTTTTTGCATCCAGACTGTTTGAAAAAATGGGATATAATGTAACTCCTAAATTTGATGAAGACCGCCACGATATAATTCAGGCCATATGCCTCAATGACCCTGAAACACTGTGCAAATTCTGCGAAGGAATACAAAGCGGTTCGCCCATAGACTCCACAGCTACACCTGAGCCTTGGGATATGCCCGGATATGACAGCAAGGTTATTATGGCTGCCGGTGCATTCACCAATGGTGCTTCAATTGAGCTTTCTGCCGATGCTCCTATGAGAGAGCCATTTGCAGTATATCTTCAAGGAGGCATCACCTACCCTGCCGGAAAAACAGGAATTATGCTGGCTGCGGAAAAAATATTAAAATATAAAGAAGAAAAAAACATATAAAAAGACTTGGATGAAAAACAGCATTGGCAACAAGAGCCAATGCTGTTTTTGCATATATCTACAAGCTTTCTTTCTCACCAAACTATGAGACAGTTTCTTTTATTATATTCCTTTTATGACATAATCAAAAAATATGTACCTGCAAGCAGCAGAACAATAAAGAATACCACTGCCAATACAGCATACCATTTAATAGCATGAGGCTTATTATCTTCATCCCCGGAGGCTGTTTTGTTCTTTATCAGCATTTTTGCAAGGCTTTCGGCAAAAATGGCAATACAGACTATAAATCCGGGAAAGGGATTATATTTTTCTCCATTATAAAGAGTCTGCCAGCAATTATAAATGGTCCACAGCGACAATATAAAAATTGTGATTTTATAGCTTATCTCTCTTGCCTGCAATGAAATGATTTTTTCCCTATTATCTTTGCTCAGCATCCACAATCGCCTCCAATATGTCAAAATCAAGAAAATATTTTACTTAATTATATATTACTGAGTGATCCTTTTCAATAGTTGAGTCAAAGCGAAATTAAAAAGCATAGGGTTAAAGCATATTAGCGGCGGTTTTATTTCCCATATATTCTGCAAATAAAAATCATTTTACTTATTGACATATAATATTATTTGATTTATAATATAGTAAAATAAAAAATAATATAAAGGAGGTAACAGCGTGGGCTTCCAAATAGGCGGAGCAATTCTGGATTTTGTGGTTTTAAGCATTTTGAAGCGAAAAGATGAATATGGATATATTCTTACACAAGAAGTAAAAGATATCTTGGATGTGTCTGAAACTTCCATGTATCCTGCTTTGAAAAGACTTCAAAAGATAGGGTTTTTGGACACATATGATATGTCCCATCAAGGACGCAATCGCAGGTATTATAAAATAACACCGCAAGGACAGGCAGCACTAACAGATTATATTACACACTGGAAGAGTTTTAAGCAAAAAATGGATTCTTTAACGGAGGAAAGCAGTATATGACAATAGAAAAATATTTTGAAGAATTGAGCAAATGCCTCAAGGACTTATCCGATGAGGAAATAAATGAAGCCCTTAAATTCTACAAAGAATATGCAGATGAAGCAGGCTTTGTTTCATACGAGGATTTGGAGGCGCATTTTGGAAATCCTCAGGAACTGTCATCTAAGATACATGCAGAAACAGCATTCAAGGTTGCAAAACAAAATCATTCCACTGTTAAAGGTGCGGGAAAATCATTTTTTGCAGTTTTGCTGGCAATATTCTCTCTCCCGCTCACTTTTCCGCTGGTAATAGCAGTATCAGTGTTCGCTTTCACTATTTTCATAATTTTAGTTGTCACCTTGTTTGTGGGAGTAATTTTGATTTTTGTATTTGGAGCAGTGGCAATTTACCTGTTGGCAAGAGTTTTTTCCGGAATTATGCTGCCCCTGCCATTCCTCATGCTTAAAAGCATAGGCGCAGCATTTGTTTTGATTGGACTTTCTGTGCTGGTATTCTTTGCTTTAAAAGCATTGTTAAAAAC
>JAHHUC010000072.1 GCA_020024215.1 Oscillospiraceae bacterium
CGCTTTCTTAAAAGAAAGCTTGCAAAGAACTTAAATTCGCACAGGTAAAAAAGCTTTTGGCATAACTTTTCTTCCTGCGTGTGTTACAGCTTGACATTTTGTGATGATAAGCACTTTTAAGTTAGGCTTTATTTTTACCATTTTTTAATGGCTTTTTTCTGACACAGACAGCAAAAATAAAAGCTTTAATCAATTCTTCGCTTTCTTCCGCTTTCTTAAAAGAAAGCTTGGCAAAGAATTTAATTTCGCATAATAAAAAAGCTTTTGGCGCATAGGTATTTTAGTTAAGCGCAAGCAAGAGAAAATATCAAAAGGCTTATCATCTTAATCCAAACAGGCAAATTAAAAGTAAGCCCGGCTAAAACAACCCTTAAGTCACCTTGCGGTAACAGCTCCCACTGAGCATAAAATCCATTCTTTAAATAAAAATAATCCCAAAGTACCAAATACAAGTTTTGTACTTTGGGATTTTAGTTAAAACAATGCTCTCTTGTCACAATAAAGATAATTTGTACTTACATTTTAAAGGAAGCAATGATCTTCGTCAAAACACTCTGCTTTTTCAGCAATCAGTCTTTTCAGCTTTTTTAGACTTCTTGAAAGTTCCTCATGCTTCTTTGAAATATCCTTGTCATCATAACTGACAAATGAAACCCACGCATCCAAGTTCTTACTTACATCCTCATAAAGATACTTGGAAAATTGCAGCATACTTGTGTGGGAAATTTCATGTGTGACTGCTTCCTTATCCAAAGGCTTTCGCTCGTCGTCCTCGCATATAATATGGCAGTTCCAGTAGCTTACAATGCACAAAAAGCGGTCTGGCTCCAAAAAGCCCTTTACGCAAAATGGCAGCATTGTCTCAAGTCCGTGTATTGCCTGCTCCACCCACTCTAAGGCAATGTCATCAGTATAGCTTAATCCATATTTACAAGTACCCTCAAGCTGAAAGTCGCTCCATCCATATTTCGGCTTTGTCAGCATATTTAATCCCCCTAAAATTGTAGTTAAAAAAATATAGCATAATCTCCTGTGTTTTTCAAGCATATAACTGACCGGCTTTGCCGTAACTAGAAAATTTACAAAGCAGCCGGAGCAATTCAACACACTCTCCCGCCCAATTATGCATGAATTTATGTCTATTCTTTTGTGTATTATTACCTGTTGACTGTATACTTACTATATACTTTACAATATAAGCATAGGCTCTCAACTGATTTTATAAAATACAATACAAAAGGAGTTTTTTATTTGTTCCCCAAGCTAAAGCTTAAAAACTGCATTTTAGCATTATTAGGAAGTGCTGTTCTCGCCTTTGGACTTTACAACATACACGCACTTTCCGGTGTGACCGAGGGCGGAGTTTTGGGCATGACCTTGCTTTTGCACCATTGGTTCAATATTTCCCCTGCCGTTTCCGGCTTTGTAATGAATACAGCCTGCTATATCATGGGCTATAAGCTGTTGGGAAGGGAGTTTATTGCCTATTCATTTGTAGCAGGCGGCGGCTTCTCCCTTTTCTATGCCATATTTGAACGCTTTGAGCCGCTTTTTCCCGCACTTGCCGATATGCCCTTTTTAGCGGCCATACTTGGCGCACTTTTTGTAGGCGTGGGAGTTGGCTTGAGCGTTCGGGCAGGCGGAGCACCCGGCGGTGATGACGCACTTGCCATGAGCATATCCCATATAACCAAATGGAACATTGAGAGGTCTTACCTTATATCTGATTTGGTGGTGCTGGCGCTTTCTGCCTCTTATATCCCTTTTCTAAAGCTTGTGTATTCGCTTCTGACTGTCATGCTTTCAGGTCAGCTTATAGGAATTGTCCAGCGGTTTTCTTTTAAGAGCAAAGGTCAGGAGGGCAAAAATGCAAAGGCGGAGCATATGCCCTAAATAAAAAAGGACGGATGAACCGTCCTTTTTTATTGCAAAAATGTTTCACGTGAAACATTTGCCCATTAAAAGCATGGGGAAAACAATTACGGCAAAAAAGGCAGCATATTAAAATTCTGCTATACGCCCAAAAGATAAAAGCTGTTATACGGCCTTCCCTCCTTCAGCCGGTTAAGCAAAGCCTGACAATCTTTCGGCTTTGCTTCCTCTATCTGCTTAATAATTGCTTCTGTTTGCTGAGGTGGAAAATAGTTTATTCCATAGGTGTCAAGATAACCGCTCTCAAGATTTTGGTGTGTTCCGCCCTTTATAATCTCACCGTATCCATCAGAAAAATCATTCCTGTCATCACCGAAAATATATAAGGAAGCGTTCTATTGGTGTTCAACCACGGAAACAATTTCTTTTATTGAGGTGTGTTTTTTAGTCTGCAATATTGAAGCTCTGTGAAATCACCGCTGCTAAAGCTTTCTTTCCTTGTGCGAAATTAAATTCTTTGCCAAGCTTTCTTTAGAAAGTAAAAGAAAACAACGCAGGCATTAAACTTATGACAAAAGCTTTATTTCCTTGTGCGAAATTAAGTTCTTTGCCAAGCTTTCTTTTAAGAAAGCGAAAGAAAGCAAAAGAAAACAACGCAGGCACTAAACTTATGACGAAAGCTTTATTTCCTTGTGCGAAATTAAATTCTTTGCCAAGCTTTCTTTTAAGAAAGCGGAAGAAAACAACGCAGGCAAAAAAGTTATGCTAAAGCTTCTTTCTTTGTGCGAAATTAAATTCTTTGCCAAGCTATCTTTAGAAAGTAAAAGAAAACAACGCAGGCATTAAACTTATGACGAAAGCTTTATTTCCCTGTGCGAAATTAAGTTCTTTGCCAAGCTTTCTTTTAAGAAAGCGAAAGAAAGCGGAAGAAAACAACGCAGGCAAAAAACTTATGACAAAAGCTTTCTTTACTTGTGCGAAATTAAGTTCTTTGCCAAGCTTTCTTTTAAGAAAGCGGAAGAAAGCGGAAGAAAACAACGCAGGCATTAAACTTATGCTAAAAGCTTTCTTTCCTTGTGCGAAATTAAGTTCTTTGCAAGCTTTCTTTCAAGAAAGCGGAAGAAAACAACGCAGGCACTAAACTTATGACGAAAGCTTTCTTTCCTTGTGCGAAATTAAGTTCTTTGCCAAGCTATCTTTAGAAAGCGGAAGAAAGCGGAAAAGCGTGTTTTTTAAGAAAGTGTTTCTTCGGGGGCTGTGATTTCATCAAAGGAAGCCTCGCCGCTTTCATTTTCTTCCTCAGCGGAATCATCATCTTCTTCCTCATGGGGAACTGCCTCAATGGCGACTATTCTGCTTTCCTCGGCAAGGCGCATGACAATAACGCCGCCGGCATATCTGGACTGAATGTTTATCTGGGAGGCGGGAATCCTGATTATTACGCCGTCATCGGCGATTATAACCACATCCTCATCATCAGCTACCGCCTTTACTGCGGCAACGGCGCCGTGCTTATCGGTGTAATAGTTCTTCACGCCCTTGGTTCCTCTGGATTTTGCAGGATATTCGGAGAATTCCGAGCGCCTGCCCTGTCCGTCCTCGGAAACTGTGAGGAGTGTCTTTTGATCATCCACCACCTCAACTCCGACCACATAATCGTCGCCCTCTAAGGAAACAGCCTTTACACCTCTGGCACTTCTGCCCAATTCTCTGGCTTCTGATTCGTTAAACCTTACACATCTGCCGGATTTTGTTGCCACAACCAGCTCATCGTCGCCCTTTGTTTTTACAACAAAGGACAAAAGGTCATCATCGTCAAGATTTATGGCGATAAGGCCGGCTTTTCGGACATTTTTAAAGTTGGAAAGGGCGCACCTTTTGATAATTCCCTTTTTGGTCACCATAGAGAGGTAGATATCCGCCTCTATGTCGCTAACCTGAATGGTGGATGTAACCTTTTCCCCCTGCTCCAGATTAAGCAGGTTTACTATGTTCACGCCCTTGCCCACACGGGATGCCTCGCTTATCTCATATGCCTTTATTCGGTGCATCCTGCCCCTGTCGGTAAAGAACAGAATGTAATCGTGGGATGAGCAGAAGAAGAGGTCAGTGACAAAGTCCTCTTCACGTCTGGTCATGCCCATTATTCCCCTGCCGCCTCTTCTTTGAGCCTTGTATGTATCGGCAGGCATCCTCTTTACATAGCCAAAGTGTGTCATTGTTATAACGCAGTCGGTCTGAGGGATGAGATCCTCAATATCCACCTCGCCGGAGACGGATTCTATTTTGGTTCTTCTCTCGTCGGAATATTTTTTGCCCACAGCTGAAACCTCTTCCTTTACAATTTCCAGCTGTCTTGCAGGAGATGCCAATATTTCGTTATATTCCTTTATTTTTGCCTGAAGCTCATCCAATTCGTCCATTATCTTTTCAATTTCCAAGCCTGCCAGCTGACCTAATCGGAAGGCGACAATGGCGGATGCCTGCATATCGTCAAAGCCGAATTTTTCCATAATTGCCCGCTTTGCATCAGATGAGGAGCCGTCTGTTGCCCTTATGGTGGCTATTATTTCATCAACTATGTCAATAGCCCTCTGCAAGCCCTCTAAAATATGGGCTCTGTCGGCGGCTTTTTTCAAATCGAACTTGGTTCTTCTTACAATTACCTCTTCCTGGAACTCTATATATTTTTCCAGAATTTCCTTTAAGGTGAGTATTTTAGGCTCGCCCTTATCAAGAGCCAGCATAATCACTCCCACAGTTTCCTGCATCTGTGTAAAGGAATAGAGCTGATTTAAGCAAACAGAGGCATTGGCATCCCTTTTAAGCTCAATGACAACTCTCATTCCGTCTCTGTCGGATTCATCTCCTATGTGGGAAATCATCTCAATCCGCTTGTTTTTCACCAGCTCGGCAATGGATTCTATAAGCCTTGCCTTGTTAACTCCGTAGGGAATTTCGGTAATTACAATCCGCTCTCTTCCCGATTCCATATCCTCTATGTGTGCCTTAGCGCGAAGGCGGATTTTTCCTCTGCCGCTTCCATAGGCTGCCCTTATGCCGCTTCTGCCCATAATTATGCCGCCTGTGGGAAAGTCAGGCCCCGGGATATAGGACATTATCTCATCTAAGGATATATCCGGGTTATCAATAAGCGCACATACAGCCCTTGTAACCTCGCCTAAATTGTGGGGCGGAATGTTGGTTGCCATGCCCACCGCAATTCCTGTGGAGCCGTTAACCAGAAGATTGGGATATTTTGAGGGCAAAACAACCGGTTCCTTAAGTCTGTCATCATAGTTGGGTGTAAAATCCACAGTTTCCTTTTCAATATCCGTCAGCATGGACATGGATATTTTGCTCATGCGGCTTTCTGTGTAACGATAGGCAGCCGCCGGATCTCCGTCAATGGAGCCGAAGTTTCCGTGTCCGTCAACAAGCGGATAGCGCAGAGAAAAATCCTGTGCCATTCTCACCATTGCGTCATAAACGGAAGCGTCGCCGTGGGGGTGGTACTTACCCAAAACATTACCCACGGTGTCGGCGCACTTTCTGTAAGCCTTATCGGGGTATATTCCGTTTTCATAAAGTGTATATAATATTCTTCTGTGGACAGGCTTGAGGCCGTCCCTTACATCGGGCAGAGCGCGGCCCACAATAACCGACATGGAATAATCCAGATAGCTTTTTTTCATCTCGGCTTCAATTTCTACATTTATCTGCCTGCCCTTTTGAATTTCCTCCATCTTGTTCCTCCTAACAGATGTTTCACGTGAAACAATTTATATATCTAAGTTCAAAACATACTTGGCATTCTGCTCTATAAATTCTCTTCTCGGCTCCACCTTGTCGCCCATCAGAACAGAGAAAACAGCATCGGCAGCCACCGCATCCGAAAGCTCCACCTTGAGAATTGTTCTTCTTTCCGGGTCCATTGTGGTTTCCCAAAGCTGGTGGGGGTCCATCTCGCCTAAGCCCTTGTATCTTTGGATATCCTTTTTCATGTGAGGATCGTTTTCGGGGTACAGCTCGGCTGTGTATCTGTCCCTTTCCTCGGGGCTGTATGCATATCTCACCTTTTTGCCCCTCTGCACCTTGAAAAGAGGAGGCTGTGCCAGATAAACATGGCCCTGCTCAATAAGCGGCTTCATGAATCTGAAAAAGAAGGTGAGCAGCAGCGTTCTTATGTGGCTTCCGTCCACATCCGCATCCGCCATTATTATTATCTTGTCATACCTCAGCTTCTGGATGTCAAAATCCTCGCCTATTCCGGTTCCCAGAGCTGTGACAATGGGCATCAGCTTTTCGTTGCCGTAAACCTTGTCAAGCCTTGCCTTTTCCACGTTGAGCATCTTGCCCCAAAGAGGAAGTATGGCCTGGAATTTTCTGTCTCTTCCGTTTTTGGCAGAGCCTCCGGCAGAATCTCCCTCTACAATGTAGATTTCGGTTCTCTCTGTGCCCTTTTCGCTGCAATCTGCCAGCTTTCCGGGCAATGATGCAGATTCCAGTGCGGATTTTCTTCTTGTCAAATCCCGGGCCTTTCTGGCTGCCTCCCTCGCCCTTGCTGCGCCTATGCTCTTTTCCAGAATTGTTCTTGCAGCTGCGGGATTTTCGTCAAAATACTGGCTCAATTTTTCGCTTATCATGGAATCCACAAGAGATCTCATGCCGGTATTGCCCAGCTTTGTCTTTGTCTGTCCCTCAAACTGCGCCTCGGTCAGCTTTACAGAGACAATGGCGGTTATTCCCTCGCGCACATCCTCGCCGCTTAAATTCTTATCCCCCTCCTTTAGGAGATTAAAGCGCCTTGCATAATCGTTCATAACCCTTGTAAGGCCGGATTTAAAGCCAACCTCATGTGTTCCGCCCTCGGTTGTGTTTATGTTGTTTGCAAAGGAGAGTATCATCTCGTTGTAGGAATCGGTGTACTGTATGGCTGCCTCGGCGATAAAATCTCCGTCGATGGCGCAGGTGTATATAACATCATCATGAATAGGCTCCAGCGCCCTCTTTTTATTTATAAATTCCACAAAGGATTTAAGTCCGCCCTCATAGTGCATTTTAAGCTCAAAGGGCTCCTGCTCCCTTAAATCCCTTAGTGTTATTTCAAGACCTGCATTCAAAAATGCCTGCTCGCGAAGCCTTACAATAAGTGTTTCCCTGTCATATTTTGTCTCTTCAAAAATATCAGGGTCGGCCTTGAAGGTTATTTCGGTACCTGTTTCATCGCAAGTGCCCGTTACCTTCAAGTCGTCGATGGGCTTGCCCCTTTCAAAGTTCTGCTCGTGTATCTGACCGTTTTGAAATACTCTCACCTTCAAGCTTTCAGAAAGAGCATTTACAACAGATGAGCCGACACCGTGAAGTCCTCCGGACACCTTATAGCCGCCTCCGCCGAACTTTCCGCCTGCGTGAAGCACCGTCAGCACAACAGTTACGGCAGGTATGCCCATCTTAGGCTGTATGCCCACAGGTATGCCTCTGCCGTTGTCGCTGACCCTTATTATTTCACCGGGCAGTATCTCCACCAATATACTGCTGCAATAGCCTGCCAAAGCCTCGTCTATGGAGTTGTCGACTATCTCATATACAAGGTGATGCAGCCCCTTTGGCCCTGTTGAGCCTATATACATTCCCGGGCGCTTTCTGACAGCCTCAAGCCCCTCTAAGACCTGGATCTGCTCTCCGCCGTAATTGGGTTCGTTTATTAAATCTGTCAAATCTTTTCTCTCCTTTACAAATCCGCTGGTAAAAAAAATATATCATCAGGGGGAAAAAACATCCCTTTTGCTCAAGGTCAAAGAGGATATCTGTGAAAGATATATCCTCTCGCCCAAATCATCCACGGCAACAACAAAGCTTTTGGGGATTTCCTCCCCTATGGAGGTAACCTTAAAATCCTCCTCGCCCTTTTTAAGATAATTTCTTGTATGCTCGCTTTTTGAGGAATTGTCCAAATCGAATATCCCCACAATATTTTTTTTAAGAATTACAGTGTTTTCACCTAAATGAATAAACATAAAAAACCTCTAAAAAATTTGTCCGTCCTTTATTCTGATGATCATTTCGGCTTCCCTCACCTGCTTAAAATCGCAGCAGGTGAGAAAAATCTGCCTTTCCTTCAGGCTTTTTAACAAAAAGCTCTGCCTTTCTTCGTCCAATTCGCTTAAAACATCATCAAGAAAAATAACCGGCTGTTCGTTGAGCAGCTCCTTTATCAGCTGCGCCTCTGCCAGCTTCAATGAAAGCACGCTGCTTCTTATCTGCCCCTGAGATCCAAAATCTGCAAGAGGCCTGTCATTTATAAAAAGCTTTATGTCATCTCTGTGGCAGCCCATGCCGGTAAAGCCGCAGGAAATGTC
>JAHHUC010000073.1 GCA_020024215.1 Oscillospiraceae bacterium
AAGAAAGGCTTATATATCCATGACTTTAGCTTCTCCCAATATCAAATTTTTAAATATTTTTGCAGTATGTATTTATATTGCTGTAAGAATGTGCAGCATCAGTCTGCATTATCATTTTTTACACACTGTCTTATTGTGTGACGGTATAAAGAGAATAAAAGTAGCCTTTTTTTGCCATCAGCTCGTCAAATGTTCCGGCTTCAACCAAGCTTCCGGCTTTTAGTGCAATAACCTCATCATACTGCCTTAAAAGCTGAGGGTCAAGTGAGTGTGTGACCACAATTTCGGTTACACCCGAAAGATCCAAAAGCGCCTGCGAAACCTGCGCTGCGGTCTTTGCATCCAGAGAAGAGGTGGCTTCATCCACCAACAGCAGGCTGCTTTTCCTAAGCAGACATCTGGCGATTGAAATTCGCTGCTTTTCTCCTCCGGAGAGATTGCAGCCATTTTCACCGCAGAGAAAGTCGGCGCCCTTTTTGGAAATGAGCCGGGATAAACCGGAAAGGCGCAGCGCCCTCTCTGTCTCCTCCTGCGGAAAATCCCGAAACATGGTTATATTATCCAGAATTGTGGCATCAAAGAGAAAAACATTCTGAGATATGAGTGAGGCAAAGGAATATAGAGAGCTGCTGCTGATTCCCTGAAGCTCCTCATTGTCAAAAAATATATTCCCTTCATATTTGCTTGCGCCCATCAGAAGATGCAGCAGTGTGGACTTTCCGCTGCCGGAGGCTCCCACCAGAGCATACCGCCTGCCGGATTTGAAGGTGTGGGAAATGTTATGCAGCACGCTTTTTCCCTGCTCATAGGCAAAGGAGAGATTTTCCAGCTTAACTCCGGTTTCCAAAGACAGGGGAATATCTCTTCCTTCATCCCTGATATTTTTTTCAAGATTATCCGCTGTCTTTCGGATAAGGGCATTGGCAGATTTAAAATCGGCAATGCAGATAGGCAATTCCTGCATCGGTGCCATCACATGATTCAGCAGCTCGACAAAGGCGATTACCATGCCGGCAGAAACCCCCTGTCCGGTGAATGTAAAATAAACTCCCACAAGAAGAATACATATCCTTGCAACAGCAATTCCGCCGTCTATGGTGAAAAAAAACATAAGATTTGCCATTCGGCGCTTTTTATCTGCATTGGCGCTTCTGCCCACCGCTTCAGAAAACAAGATGCCCATTTCTTCCTCTGCCTGAAAAGATTTGACCACGGGAAAACCGGACAAAAAATCCTTGAATCTGGCTGTCAGACCTTCGTTGCAGTAAGAAAGCTCCTTTTCGGCATCCACCAGCTTTTTGCTGAAGGGCAGGGAAAGCAGGAAAAAAAGTGCCGACAGAAATAATGCTGCCAAGGTCATGGCAGAAGAATACCAAAGCATAAGGCATATGGCGCAAATAAGCCTCAGCAGGCTGTTTAACCCATTGAATAAATCGCAAAAGCCCATCTGAATGGACTGGGTATCATTGGCAACCGCAGAGATATATGTGGCTGTATTTTCCTGTCGGAAGGCGGCAATGCTTTTTTTTGAGATTCGAGAAAATAGAAAGCTCTTATACTGTGCCATCGCCTTGGTAATGCAGCGGGATGTGGCAAACCTGTCAAGCTGTATAGAGCCAAGATAAACCAGCAGCAGTACAAAAGAAATTGTCAGAAGCCAAAGAAAGGACAGTGCGTCAGTATTTTTGGTGCAGGCATCCATAAGCTGCTGGGTAAGCCAGGCAATTGCCACAGCGCAGGCAGATTCTGACACTGTGGCGATCATTCCTAAAATAAAATCCTTTGTATTGTTCCTGAAAAAGGAACGATAATATGGAATCAAGGATGTTTTTTTCATAAAATCATCTCCTGTATATGTGATTTATGTCTGTTAAATTTCATGGTTTAAATGATAACAGGCTGCAAGGATATGCTGTGCTTTTTTAAGGCAAAGCCGGATAAGGCTTGATTTTTTTCTTTATTGCAAAAGCCCTGCAAGGCCTGATTCTGTAAGGAAACAGCTTTAAGATATATTCCCTGCCCCTTAAAATGGATAATAACAGCACCTTAAAAATTGCACAGCAGCTGCCCTATTATACCGGCAGAAAGTGAGGATAAATTTAGGGCAGGATTTCTTTGCCGTATATACTTCCCTTTATCCGTTCTGTTAACAAGCTTTTGGCTTATGATACCAAAGAGTTGTATCTTCCTCTGACTTGCTCTTTGATTATGACCTGCTTGTCTTTGGAATTGAGCACAAACCAAAAAGCTCTTACCGGTTGCATGCAAATACTTTTTTAAATAGAGCTTACATTTTTAACCTGTAACATACAGCCTCCTTATACTCTTTACATCTCTCAGCCGAAATAAAAAAAGTGCCTGTTTTCACAGCCGAAAACAGGCACAGCAAATACATACAATATCACCATACAAAAGGCAGGCGATTGCGTGTAAAGGGGCAGTATCTCATTCGGCATAACAAATAGGCTTCATGACAACCAAGCTTGTCCGAAGCGATTTTTTGTTTTACTGATGAAATACTTATTTGCTCATTTCACACCCTGCGCAACAGCGCCTTTCATAAATAGTACGCTAAATATATCACTTATTGTGGAATAAATCAAGTAAAAAACAAAAAAACAGCATTATGTATGACTGCTGATAAAAGCTTTTGGTGCATATGCCTTAAATTTAAGATGAGAAAAGGGGTTGCAAAAGCTCATTTTAAAGCAGGCTTTGCTAAATAGGCATAATTTTTCCTTGCAGAATAAAGTAAAAAAGCTCTTCCCTTATAAAGGAAAAGCTTTTTTGCACCCTGATTTAAAACAGGGAATTTATTAAAAATTTTTGCTTTAAACCTCTTTGACAAAATAAAGAGAGCCTGCCTCAAGGCCGTATTTAGCCTGCTTTAAGCTGCTGCGGTTTTCCTTAAAGCCCTCTTCTTTAAGAATTTGGCAAATGGGGGTATTCTCCTGACTGAGTGTAATTGCCTGAATCAGCCGTCCCTTAAGTCCGTGTTTTTCAATAAGCGCCTCATGGATTTTTACAATCTCATCCAAAGAACAGCATACAAGGGAAAGAAGGCTGATTACAAGCTGCTCCTTTTTAAGAAAGCCGCCCTTTGTGTAGCTATATTGTATCAAGCCGCACACCCTGTTGTCATCTGTTATCTTGTGTGCGATTACATTTTCATCAGCCTCAGATGTTCCCTCTCCTGCCTGCTGCATCTCTTTTTCTGCCTCTGCAATGCTCTCCCACAAGGTATCCTGCACAAAATACTGCTTTGCAATTTCTTCAAGCTCTGTCGGCGATTTAATTTCAATAAAGCTTATCATACAATTCCTCCTGTGACTTGAATCTACAAGCAAGAGTATAGCATAAAAGGATTTTGAAATAAACAGCTTTTATATTAAATCCCACGGCGAAAAGGAATCTGCGATTTTAAAATTTTTCCGCTTTAGTGACCTTGATAATCACATCGGGAATGTTCAGGACATGAAAAAAAGACATGACAGCTGTCATGTCTTTTCTGGCGGAGAAGGAGAGATTCGAACTCTCGAAACGGTTTTGCCGTTTACACGATTTCCAGTCGTGCGCGCTCGACCAACTACGCGACTTCTCCTCATCGGTGCTTGACCATTATAACCTAACAGAAGGTCTGTGTCAAGTATTTTTTCAACTTTTTCTAAAATAAAAGCAAAAATACTGTTTTAAAACACACCGGGGCTTTTTAAATATGCCGACACATCAAACGGCATGTTAAATGTGTGAAAATAGGGCTTATAACAGTGCAAAAAACTAAAAATGCCTCAAAACCGCTTAAAAAGAGCAAAACAGCTTGACTTTTTTTAAGTTTTTATTATATAATATTACCTTGTAAGGTTGTCCCTGAAAGGAGGAAATGAGAATGCTTAGAACATATCAGCCTAAGAAGCGTCAGCGCAAGGTAGAGCACGGCTTCAGAAAGAGAATGAAGACAAAGAGCGGCCGCAAGGTGTTAGCTCGCCGCCGTGCAAGAGGTAGAGCAAAGCTTACCTACTAATAGGTTATCTTTGAACTCAAAAGAACACTATGGGCCACATCAAAAATGTGGCCTTATATGTTGGTATCAAAGTCGACATTGTTCGACCAAAAAGAAACGGAGTGACGCAGCTTGGCAAAGTTTGCTGCCATTTCACAAAATCGTGATTTCAGAAGACTTTACCGCAGAAAGGGAGAGGTATCCCCTCTGCTGGTTACCTACGTCGCCAAAAACAAGCTGGGCTATAACCGCGTGGGCATAACCACCGGGAGAAAGATAGGTATAGCCGTTAAAAGAAACAGGGCAAGAAGAGTTATAAGAGAAGCTTACAGAGCTGTCGAGCCTCTCCTTTCGGATAAAAACGGCTGGGACATCGTTTTTGTCGCAAGAAGCAAAACCTGCAGCTGCAAAATGCAGCAGGTGCTCGCAGTTATGCAAAAACATCTTTCGGATTATTTCAAAGAAAATGCTTAAAAATTTCTTTATCAGTTTAATTGAGCTTTATCAGAAGTACATATCATCAAATACGCCTCCTCACTGCAACTATATACCCACCTGTTCGGCATATGCGATGGAGGCTATACAGCGATTCGGTGCAATAAAGGGCTTTTTGCTGGCCTCTTGGAGGCTGCTTCGCTGCAACCCTTTTTCAAGAGGGGGCTATGATCCCGTTCCCACCCGCTTCACCTTCAAAAGGGAATATAAAATCTACCCTAAAAAGTAAGGATAAATTTTATGGGTTTGAAAATTTCCCTCTTTTTTAAAACAGCAAAAAAGGGCTTTTGCCCAAAAAGATAAAATCCGTGTGGAGGATACTATATGAGACAATTTTTTGCGATTTTCGGAATCCCCTTAGGATGGCTTATGAACGCCATCTACGGCATTGTAAATAACTACGGAATCACGCTTATTATATTCGCGGTTCTCTTCAAGCTGCTGATGGTTCCTTTGGGAATAAAGCAGCAGAAGGCAATGATTGCCAACGCCAGAATCCAGCCGCTCATGGCTGAAATTCAGAGAAAATATGCCAAGAATCGCCAAAAGATGGCAGAAGAGATGCAGGCGCTTTATGCAAGGGAGCATTTCTCGCCCTATTCCTCCTGCCTTCCCATGCTGGTTCAGTTCCCCATATTGATGGGTATGCTGGATGTTGTTTATTACCCCATAAAGCATATGCTGAGAATACCTGCCGAGGCCATAAACAAGGCAGTGGGCGTTGCGACCGAAATTTTAGGCGCAGACGTGGTTGCCAAGGCATATTCAAAGGAAATATGCGTGCTTCAGGCAATAAAGATGAACCCTGCACCCTTTGTGGATGCCCTGGGAGAGGAGACAGCCGGTGTAATTTCAAGCTTTGACTTTTCCATGTTCGGCCTGTTTTTGGGCGAGCAGCCCACACCCACGCCGGGCGGAAAGCCTCTGGGACTTTATCTTGCGCTTTTGGCAATACCTATCCTCTCAGGTCTTACATCGCTTTGGATGAGCAAGCTCACCATGTCCGGAACATCCTCAGAGGATAATCAGGCAGCCAATGCCATGAGCAAATCCATGCTTATGATGATGCCGCTTATGAGCGTGTGGATAGCCTTCGTGGTCCCTGCCGGAGTCGGCATTTACTGGCTCATTTCCAACATACTTTCGGGAATTCAGTCCCTTGTGCTCAACAAGTATATGAATCCTAAGGAAATGGCAGCAAAGGCTAAACAGGAGGCAGAGGAAAGAGTTCAGAAGGAAAGAGAAGAAAGGATAGCCGCAAGAAAAGAAGCCAGAGAAAGAAAGGCGGCAGGTCTTTCTGTTGAAGATGAAAAGGGTCTTTCACAGAAGGAGCTTAACAGGAAAAAGCTTGCCGAGGCAAGAAAGCGCGATGCTCTCAAGTACGGCGAGGAATACAAAGAGGACTAATTGCTGAAGGGACAGAAAACAATGATTATTGAAGCTACTGCTACTGGAAAAACCGTTGATGAGGCTGTTGACGCAGCCTGCAAAGAGCTGGGAATGGGCAGAGACAGCGTTGAGATAGAGGTGCTTGAGCTTCCGAAAAAAGGCTTTTTGGGACTTAAACATATCCCTGCAAAGGTCAGGGTTTATATGGAGGTTGAGGAAAAGCAGGCAGAACAGCCCAAAAAAACCGCAGCCTCTGAAAAGCCTGAACATGCGATCTTATCTGCCAACGAGGAAACTAAAAAGCAGGAAAAGCCTGCAAGCAGGTCGGAAAGACCTGAAAAGCAGCAGAGGATTGCAAAGAAGGATGAAAAGCCCATGACAGAGGAAACGGGCGAAAAAGAGGATTCTGATGAGGATATTGATGACAGAGGCCGTCAAATCCCCATGACCGAAAGAGGAAGCATCGCCTATCAGTATATAAAATCCGTTGTGGAAAAGATGGGCATTGAAAATGTAGCTGTCAGCGCCGTTCAGTATGAAAGAGCGGTTGTGATAAGGATAGACGGCGAGGGAGCCGGCGCAGTCATAGGCAAAAGAGGAGAAACCTTAGATGCCCTTCAATATCTCTGCGGACTTGCTGCCAACAGGGCAGAGGGAGATTATTGCAGAGTGACCTTAGATGCAGGCAACTATCGCCAGAAGAGAAGGCACACCTTGGAGCAGCTGGCAAAAAGGCTTGCCAACAACGCCATCAAATCCAAAAGAGCTGTCACACTGGAGCCTATGAATCCCTATGAGAGAAGGATAATCCACGCCACCGTTTCAAAGATAAAGGGCGCCTGCTCAACCTCCTTGGGGGATGAGCCGAACAGATATGTGGTTATAAGCGCAGAGGGTGCGCCCATATCGGCAAAGGGCTCAAGACCTCCAAGAGGAAAAAAGCCCTTCAGAAATGAAAAGGGCGATAGGGGCATGAGGAGAGATAAAAGAGAAAGACCTCAGCCCTACAAGGAATCTACGCTTAGGGAAACAGCTCCAAAGGAGGCTGCCGACAAGCCGCTGTATGGAAAAATTGAGCTTTAGTTGAAAAGCTCTCAAAAATTCCACAATGTCGAAAAAGGCATTATAAAGGGAAATTTTAGCGTATCAGATATTTTTTTAACAGCAGATAAAAAACTTTTCAACGCTTTCAACAATTCAAGTGTTGAAAGTTTGTAGGAAATTAAAAGGTGAAAACTGTATGAAAACAATAGCCGCTTTATCCACAGCAAATGCCACAAGTGCTATTGCCATGCTGCGCCTTTCAGGAGATAAAGCCGCCGAGATCGCCTCGGCGGTTTTCCTTTCAAAAAGTCAGAAGCCCCTTTGGGAGATGAAGGGATACAGCGCCGCTTATGGGGATTTTTATGTGGATGGTGAAATAATAGATGACGGGGTTGCCATTGTTTACAAAGCCCCCAAAAGCTACACCGGTGAAAACATGGTGGAGCTTTGCTGCCACGGAAACATTTACATTGCAGGCAGAATACTGACAGAGCTTATAAAAAACGGCGCTGTCAGCGCCTCTGCCGGAGAATTTACCAAAAGGGCATTTTTAAACGGAAAAATGGATCTTTCACAGGCCGAGGCAGTTGGGGAGCTGATTGCAGCCGAGGGAGAATGTGCCTGCCGACAGGCTCTTTTAAGAAGAGAGGGCAAGCTGGGAAAGCAGATAGACAGCATCAGCGACAAGCTTTTAGAATGTCTTTCCTCCATAGGTGCCTGGTGCGATTATCCCGAGGAGGACGAGGTTCCCTTCATAACAGATGAAGCCCTTGAGCTTACGCTGTCCCTTTGCCGGCAGCAGCTGGAAAAAATAGCAAAGGGCTATTGCTCCGGACATCTTATAGACAAGGGAATAAAAATTGCGGTTGCAGGCTCTCCCAATGTGGGAAAATCCACACTTTCCAACCTTTTGTGGCAGCAGGAACGCTCCATAGTCACAGATATTGCCGGAACCACCAGGGACGTGGTGGAGGGAGAATTTTTCATAAACGGAGTCCGCCTAATTCTGCTTGATACAGCAGGCATAAGAAAAACAGGCGACACCGTTGAAAAAATAGGAGTTGAAAGGTCAAAAAAGGCATTCGGCTCTGCCGATTTGATACTGATGGTTTTGGATTGCTCAAGAGAAATAAGCCATGAGGACAAAGAGCTTTTAGAGCAGCTTAAAGATATGCCACATCTGGTTGTTTTAAATAAATCGGATGAAAAAAGGGCGGATGCAGGCCTTGACGGAATAGAAA
>JAHHUC010000074.1 GCA_020024215.1 Oscillospiraceae bacterium
GCTATAATTACAGCAAATATCATGCGGAGGATTTCAACAATGGACATGAGGGATAAGGGCTGCTTTTTGCATAAATTGGAGGGGGAAATTTCACTTGAGGAAACCCTGGACTGCGGACAAAGCTTCAGATGGAAGGAAATAGAGCCGGGCGTATGGCAGGGGATTGTGGGAAAAAGCATAATAACCCTGTTTAAGGAGGGGGACAAGCTTGGCATATACCCTGCAAAGGATATTGATTCTGTCATTGATTATCTCGACCTTGCCACCGATTATGAAAAGCTCAAGCTGCAGTATATGAAATACCGGCCCTTGAAGGATGCCATAGACTACTGCCCCGGCATAAGGATTTTAAGGCAGGATTTCTTTGAAACGCTGATAACCTTTATACTCAGCCAGAACAACAACATCCCCAGAATAAAGGGCCTGGTGGAGGCGCTTTGCAGAAAATTCGGCGAGAGGATAGGTGATGATGCCTATGCCTTTCCCACCTGTCAGGCGCTTGTCAATTCCTCGGTTGAGGAAATAGGCTCGATAAAATGCGGCTTCAGAGCCAAATATATATTTGACGCCGCATCTAAGGTTTATTCAGGTCAGATAGCTCCTGAGGCCATACACTCGCTGAGCCTTGAGGAGGCGGAGGATTATCTTTGCCAAATAAAGGGAGTGGGCAAAAAGGTTGCCGACTGCACACTTTTGTTCGGGCTTCACAGGCTGGATGCCTTCCCTGTGGATGTGTGGATAAAAAGGGCTCTCAACATCTTTTTTCCCCAAGGCTTTCCTGTGGATATAAACGAAACCGCCGGAATTGCACAGCAGTATCTCTTCCATTACATAAGAACAGCTCCTCAGACAGAGCCTATGCGCAAGGAGGAAAAGCGATTGAGGGATTTGGAAAAGGAGGAAAAAAAGAAAAGAAAGCAGCAAAAGGAGCTTATAGAGAATAAATAAAGCCCCAAAGCTTTTTTAAAAGCTGAGGGGCAAGATAAAAGGACGGGAAGCAAAAATTTCCCGTCCTTAAAAATTATTATTCCATTCCCAAAATCACAATGCCCACTGCTGCCATAAAGATGACGGCATACTGTTTTTTAGAAAGCCTTTCCTTTAGGATAAGCCTTGACCACAAAAGAGATGCTATGCAATAGGAGGAGATGAGAGGCGCTGCCAAAACAGCCCTTGCGCCTATGGCGTATATATAGGCAAACTGGCCTGCTGTCTCACAAAGAGCAGCCACCAGCTTATAGCTGTCACGCTTTACTGTGAGCTTATCCTTTTTAAACACCACCACATATATAAAGGAGGCTATGCCCATTGCCAAAAATGTCAGCTCATAGGCTATGTTTCCTCTTTCCTCGGTTATATGGCCGTTTAACAAAACCGCATCTGCAAAGGTTCCAAGGCCGTCTATTATACAATATAGTATGGGCAGGGCTATGGCCAGAACGCTTGTTGTGTGCTTTTTGTCCGGCAGAATTCCCTCATTTATCATAAGCCTTCTGTCATTCTGCTTTTCTATATAAGAGAGCAGGAACACAGCCAGTGTGATAAGTCCCACAGCCAAAAACTGCACACCGCTCATGCTTTCCTTGAGGAATATGAAGCACAGCACAGCAGCCACCGCACCTGAGGAGTTGCATATGGGTGAGGAGAGCGACAGCTCAATATACCTTAAGCCCACATATCCGAAAATCATGGACAATATGTAGAGAAACGAGGCAGGGAAATATATGATTATATCATAAAGATAGAACTCTGCGCCGGAGGCAAGCTGAATTATGGCGTGTGTGCCCATAACAAAGCCAACGGCTATGACCATCTTCCAATGGCTCAGCTTGTCATCTGACTGTGAGCCCATTTTTGAAAAAAGGTCAGAGCCTGACCAAAATAATATTGCTATAAGAGAGAGTATAAACCAATTCATAAATTTTCTTCCTTTTTTAATTTATTTTTGCCGCAAAAGGAAGAAAAGCGGCGGCGGTCTTCTGGGGAATCGGCAGTTGTGCCAGCACTGCACCCTCTTTTTTATTTTTGACATATTCCTCACTTCAAAAAGGGGCTGTGCAAAACAGTCCCTTTATTTTTTATAGCTTTAAAATGTTATTTTTAAAAAACCTGAAAACACCGAAGGGCAGCAGCCCTCTTTTTTCATCTCCATATATATCTCATCCCCCGATTGAAGGGATTTTATTTCTAAAAATTCAAGAATCACATCCAAGGGAACAGAGAACACGCTTCCCCAATATTCCCCCTGAAGATCCTCACCTGAAATGAGATAACAGGTGAGCCTGTCCTTTTTTTCCTCATCGGCGAGGCTTAAGGAAAAGCTTCCGTTTTTAAATGCCCTTGCCTTAAGCTGCTCATTTTTGCTATTTTTTATTGTCCAGCTCAAACACGCAGAATCCTTTGGAAAGCACTCAAAGCTCCATATCCTGCAATTTAAGGAGGTGGGTGTCAGGGCGCAGCTTGCCAAAGCAAATATCCTTTCATTTACAGGTATTTCCTCAGAGCAGGTGAGCTTTTGAATGAAGCAGCCCTCCCAATCTACCCTGTCCTCAAAATAATTTATCTGTCCTGCCATTTTAAAATTTCTTCCTTTATCTTGATAGCTCCCCCTATGCAAATTATGCCCTAATCCAAGGCTCTTCCTTAAAAAGGCAGCCTTCATATCTATTATTGTCTCTGCATAGGGCAATATGAAAACACGCCTAATTAAAAATAGACTGAGCCGGTAATAAGCCAAATGCTAAAGCCCTTTAATAAGGCTTAAGCCGCAGCCCTTTGCAATTTCCTGAAAAATAAAATCAGCAGCTATAATTCATATCTAAATTCCAATCGGGCATAAAACTGTCAGGTGAAAAAGTCCCTTTGGCTTCTTAACGCCTTAAAAATCCAAATTTAGTCACTGTGCTGTCTTTTAAAGCCGCAAGATTAAAAATGCTTTGGATAAATTTTTAAAGCCGCAGGGAAAAAAGCTTTTTAAGGAAAGCCTTAAGTGAAATATTTTTTAAGCGCCTTAAAATCTGCTCTTAAAAGCCCTTTAAGCAAAATTTTCCTATCTTTTTAAAAAAGAGCAGCAGAGGAAAATTTTAATATCTGCTAAAATGACCGTTGCCTGAGAGTTTGCTTTAAAGCTGCCTTAAAGCAGCAGCTTATGGCAGCAAAGCAGAAAACAAAGCCTTAAAAAAGCATTTATAACAGCTTTATCAAGCCCTCTTTAAAATTCCTGCACCGAGGGTTGAAATCATAATCCTTTGTTATCTTGAAAGCTCGCCTATATGGATTATTCCCACATCCAAAGCCCTTGCCCTTAAAAAGAGATAAGCCTCGGTTTCTGTTGCCTCTATATAGGGCATGACAAAAAGTATGCCTACTCCAAAGCAAATTGCACCTAAAATAAGCCAGCCCAAGAAGGACAAATCCAAAATCAGCAGCTCCATCTTGTAGCCCTTTGTCATCTCCTGAGAAATTTCAAGCGCTCTTTTATAATTCATATCCGGATTTTCGGCAAGTATGTAGCTTACCATCCTGTATGAATAAATCTTTATTATTCCGGGAATTACCAAAAGGAGTGTCCAGAGGAATATAAAGATATCCCTTATGAGTATAACCTTGAACACATTGAAGAAATTTCCGGAAAAGCCAAAGCCCAGCTCACTTAAATCAAATCTCCTTTGGGATGCCTCCAGAAAGAATCTTTTTCCAGACACCTCCAACGGAGCTATGATAAGCTTTCCCACGCACATGGCTACGGCAAAGCCCAGAAGGGCCAATATCACTATGATGGGCAAAAAGAGGATGATGCTGAAAATAGAATAGCCGTAAAAGAGAGGATTGTAATAAAGGCTATCCCATATATTTGTGCGGACATTGGTGCTTAAAAAATATCCGCCGTTGACAACATACAAAAGTAAAGCAGCCAAAAAGCACTTCCAGTAATTCTGCTTTATTATATCCTTTGCTCTGCTCTTTAAAAGGCTTCTGTCAAAGCTTGCAAAAGTATTGTCCATATTCTTATCTCCCATAGACATTTTATTTTTTACCATTATAACCTATTTTAAACTAAAAAACAACACTAAAGAAGCAAATAGCCCAAAGCCAAAAGCAAAGTTTTGTCTGCTTTTTCATTAAACAGCATCCACATCACCATAATTATGATAAGCTTTTCGCTGTCTAGGTCCATATAATCCATTATGCCCTTCAAGGGGCCTGTTATCTCTCCAAGCTGCCCCTTTAAGAAATTTAAGGCTCCGTTATTACCCTTTGTAAAATTTTCTAAAAGAGAAACTATCCCCCCCTTGCCCGTTGAAGAATTGAAGCTGTTCTGAGAATTTCTGAAATTATTGTATTGATTGAAGCCGGATGTATTATTTCTGTTTTGGAAATTATTTAAGGAGCTGTTATTGCTGCTGTAATTGTTATTTGTGTCATTTGCTCTTCTTATGTTATTTTCCGTGTTTTGCCCGCCTTTATTTTCGACAGGGCTTTTATTTTCCCACATTTCTTCGTCAGACACTCTTTTTTGGGATTCCTCCTGCATTTTCCTAACCCGCTCTATTGCCCTTTGCCTGCTCTCATATAAAAGCAGGTCATTTCCCATGTACATTATTTACCACCTCCCAAAAGAGATGAGAGTTTGCCCTCCTTTAAAATGGGCAGCAGCTTTAAAAGCCCCATTATCTTTATAGCATCATCCACTTTTTTTGCCCGTTTTTCTGAAAAGAAGGGCTTTAAAGCCCTTAAAAGCTGTATGTTCTCATTGTCAGAGGAAAGATTTTTCACAGCATTTGTAATTGCCGCAATGCTTTCTGCATCAAGATTGGGGCTTTTTTGGCTGCTGTCAGAGCTGCTGCTCCGATTTTCCCCTTCGCCCTGATTGCTGCTTTGTCCCTTTGGGCTTAAATTAAGGCCTTGGGCTATGCTTTGAATTTTGCTCATTGCCTCAGGATCATTGAGCACGTTATTTATCATGGAAGAAAGGTCATCCACTTATTTTCCCCCTTTTGTAAGAGAATCCAAAAGCCTTTGCAGATTGGGGTTGTTCAAAATTTTATTCAGCGCCTCCTGATCCTTCAATATTTCCCCTATCTGCCTTTTTTTATCCTCCGGAATGTTCAGGTTCTGAAAATTTCCGCTTTCAATGTCCTTTTTGAGAGAATCGGGATCAACTCCCATTTTTCTGCCTGCAAACGCAAGAAGCTTATCTGTATCCGCATTTCCCTTAAAATTCATAAAAATCCCCCTTAATTATATTTACTTTATTATATGCAGCTTAACCTATTAAATTTACCTGTGCGCCCTTGTAGTAATATTCTATTATCTCCTCGGCTGTTTTTCCCTGACGTGCCATAAAATCCGCACCTGTCTGGCTTAAGCCCACACCGTGGCCATAGCCCTTGGTTGTTATGCCAAAGCTGTTGTCTGCTGCTGATATCACAAAGGAGGCAGACCTTAAGGAAAGAAGCTGCCTTATGGTTTTGCCGTCTGTTTCACAGCCTCCTGCCAGACATTTTTCCACATATCCGCCCTTGGATATTATTTGCGGTTCTATCCAGCTTTTTTCGTTTCCGTCCTGAAAATTTCCGTCGGGAAACGCCCTTTGCAGTATATTTTTCATATCGGCATATGAAATTATCATGTTGGCTTCAAAATTTTCTGCCAGAGTGTCTCCGCGGCTTTCTCTTTTTACAAGATAGGGCACCTTTTTATCCCACACATTTTCACAATCCTCTGTAAAGCCTGCGCTCATGGCATGATAGGCAGCCAAAATAGGCTCTCCCTCATAGGTTATCTCCCTTCTTAATGCAAAGTTTGCAGCCTCCTTCATTTTGTTAAGATATATGTCCGTGTTCTGCCTGTATATTTTTTCTGCGTTTTTTTCCCTTATAAAGCCCTCGTTAAAATCCGGGTTTTGAGAAAAGTGGCAGTTTTTAAAGCTGCCTTTTCCGTTTTCATAAAGCTTTTTCAAATACCTTGCCCTTGTCAGTGCACAAAGGCTCTGGGCTTTCAGTGCCTCTATGTGAAAATCCGGCGGCATTTCTGCCATGACAGCGCCTAAGGCATATTCCATCGCCGTTACGCTTTCCACCTCATTTGTCGCCTCATTCAATATGAGAAACACCTCCTGTTCCTCATAGGACTGCTCAATTTCGCTTTCTCTTTGAAATTCATCCTCAAAATTCTGCCTTTTTGAATTGAAAAAATACAGTCCGCAGCAAAAGAGCAGCATTAAAACAAGACAGCAAACGCTTGAGAGAAAAACCCCTGCACTTAAATTTTTAACTTTCATTTTGCACCTCTTTGTTTGACTTTTGTTATCCAAAGGTATAAAATATTCAAAGCACCCCATAAAAATATATGCGGTGACTCTATTTATTATTTAAGGCAGGCAACATGAAAAAAACAGGTCTTGAGGTCACGACTGTGGCATTTGCGCTAATTTTAACCGCTTTCAGAATTCCGCTGAAGCTTTTTTTTATTGACCCGTTTACCGGCTTCTATCTGAGGGAAACCATTCTTGGGGTTATATTCAACATTTTGTTCCTTCTGTGCATAGCTCTGTGCCTTTTTTACACCTTGAAAAACAGGCAGGATTATGAGGGCAAGCTCAGGGTGGGAACCACCAGATGCGTGCTGTTTTCCCTTTCTGCCGCAGGAATTTTAGTCGCCTCACTGCTTGAGGTAAAAAGCCTTTCGGACATAGAGTTCGGAATTCCGAATCAGGTTCCCAAAATGCTTCTATACCCTGCGCATATAGCCGGAATTCTGTCGGGAATTTTGCTCTTTTATTTTTCTCTCTCCCTCTTTTCAGGTGCAGAAATAAAAAAGGGCAGGCTGCTTTCGCTGCTTCTTCCGGTTTGGTGCTCGCTTGTTTCGCTTTCTGAATTTCTGCCATACAGATATCCTGTGTATGCCTCCGATCAGCTGATGGGAACAATATTCATGCTTTCATCCATACTGTTTTTCCTTTATATGTCAAAGGATTTGGTCATACCCAACAAGGATAAAAAATATCTGTTTTTTGCAGCCGTCACATTTATGACAGGCATCCCTCTGGCAGCTCCGCAGCTTATTTCCATACTGCTTTTAAAAAAAGCAACGGCAGGGCCTGATGTGCTTTACTGCCTCATTATACTTTTTATATCACTTATTTCATTCTGCTTTTTATTTCCCCCATCTAAAAAAATGGAGGAAAAACAGACATAAAAAATCCCAAGCCGGGGCATACCTGCACAATGGCAAAAAAATGCCGCACAAGGGAATCGCAAACCGGGAGAATGGGAGGCACAAGTCCGTGCTTCTTATTCTCCCGTTTTTTTTCGTAAAATCGGGTTGTGTTAATTTGCACAGCCCGATTCAATTTTAAATTGGGCAAAGGCATTCTCAATACTTCAAAGTTAGGTGCTCAGAAGAGATCATGCAGCAATAATATGCATCAATATGCATCAATATGCATCCTTGCAGATTTTTTCTCACTTAAGTCATGATTTTTCCTCGCTTTAAATTGCGGACATGGAAAGCCCTGCCACTTACGCAAATCTTCTCATTCCCAAAAAAACAAGAAGCTGCGCCCTATCAACCGTCCCATTTTCCCGTTGAGCCCCTATCTTCACCCGGGGTTTTGACATTTCTTCCAAAAACAGGCAGAAACAAGCCGAAATATTTGTTACACCCTATGTACAAGATTCACAAGTAAGGCAGAAATCTCTTTTTGGTCATTAGATAGAACGCACATACAGCTAACCTAGAAGCGTTTTCTTAGCCAAAATCAGGTTTCGGTGATTAAATTGACATGACAGCTTTCGGCAGATATACTAAATGCATAAACATCTATAATGACGCAGTGCATATTTTAAGCAAAAAGTCTAAAATCATTGCGCCTTAACCGCAGGTGCAGCAACCAAAATGTACTGCAAGGAGGTGGCCGGTCAGCTGTTGTAAACATACTCGAAGACTCATTGGTATCATTTTTTTTGGCATTGTGTGTACTCTTTGTCAAAGCCAAAGAGAGAGGAGGATATAC
>JAHHUC010000075.1 GCA_020024215.1 Oscillospiraceae bacterium
AAACAATGCAGGAATTAAAGTTATGCCAATATCGGCTTTTCATGTGCGAAATTAAATTCTTTGAAAAGCTCTTTTAAGAAAGCGGGAAAGCGGGGGGAGTATAAAAAAAGAGGGCATATATAAGCCCTCTTTTTTATGTTTAAGATAATTTTAAGTGTTTTTATGCCTTCCAAAGTCCGTGGAGGTTGCAGTATTCATAAACGGCAACAAGCTCCTCGCCCTCAGAGAGCAGAAATTCAGCCACAGGAGCATCGCCGGGCTTAAATTCTCTTTTCATGAAGCCCTTGTTTGTCTCTGCAATGCAGAATTGGATGTAATGCTTTTCCTCCATTGGGTGAATGACAGAGCCCACTGTAACCTTTACCCTGTTGTTTTCTCTTTCAACAACAGGAACATGCTTTTCGGTTGCTGCATCTACTGTGTTGGGGACAAGCTCCTTCATAGGCTCGCCGCAGCAAACAACAGGAACCTTTGAATCATTGAGAAGAACGATTAAATTTTTGCAGTGCTGACAGACATAAAATTTCATAAAATTTACTTCCTTTCAAATTTGCTTTTTATTTATTTTCATTTTTTTGCTGCTTTTGTTAGCTTGTCTACATTATAACACGCATACCTATAAATTGCAATAAGTAATAATCATTATTATTTTTATTTTAAGGGACTGCTGCCTATCTTAACCCTCTGTCTGGGATATTTTTTAGGCGTGGGCATTATTTTTTCTATGAGGATGAGGCTGCGCTCGCTGCCGTCTGAAAGATTATAGGACAGCTTCTTTAAATTTCCGCCGCCTAAAAGCTTTATTGCGCCCTCTGCCTCATTTATTTCCTCATCCGCCTTAGGGCCCTTGAGAGCTGCCATAGTTCCTCCCACCCTCACAAAGGGCAGGCAGTATTCTGCAAGGGCTGACAGGGAGGCAACCGCCCGGCTGAAGGCTATGTCAAAGCCCTCGCGCATAGGAGGGCACGCACCCTTTTGCTCTGCCCGAGCGTGAACCATATCTGCCTTTAAATCAAGCCTTTGTAAAAGCTGCTCTAAAAATTTAAGCCTTTTGCTGAGGCTGTCCAAGAGAGTCAGGTTTATATCCTCTTTCAAAATTTTCACAGGAACAGAGGGAAAGCCGGCGCCTGTGCCCACATCTATCACATCTGCCCCCTCTTTTATTTCCATAAGCTTTAAAACCATGGAGCTGTCAAGAAAGTGCTTTACTGCAATTTCCTTTTCATCTGTTATGGCTGTGAGGTTGACCTTTTGGTTATATTCTTTTAAAAAGCGGCAATATTCTGCAAATCTGTCCGCTTCTTTTTCTGTGAGATTTATGCCTTCGGCAAAAAAAACTTCCTTTAAAATTTCCTTAAAATCCATATTTCTACCCTTCTGTTTCTTTTTAAAGCTTGTCCCAATCAGTATTTTGAACAAAAAGCTCTGATATGTCAAGCCTTTTAAAGCTATCTTCTGCGTTTCTTTTTATTTTTCGGGGTGTCACAGTTTACCAAAATGGTGTCCTCGCCTATGAGAGTTATGTCGCTCCAGCTTATTATCATGTCCTTTCTCCTGCCCAAAAGCCCGAAAAAGCGAAAGCCGCCGTAGACAACAATGGATTTTACGCAGGAGGACATGACATCGACCTCAAAATCGCAAACCTGACCAAGCCTCATGCCGTTTCGCACGCTTACCACATCCTTGAGCCTTAATTCCGAAGCTCTCAGCATCATAAAAAATCCCTCCCCTGCATACATAGTATGCAAAGGCAGGGATTTTTGCCATTTTATATAAATTTAAGCTGTCTGAATTTTCCGGGAAATTTTTTTAATATAAAGGCCTTGAATTTCCCCTGATCCTCAATCTCCGATTTTCTTAAAAGGGAGATCTGGCTCTCGTTGTGGAAAAAGAGAAAATAATCCCTTGTTTCCATAAGACGGTAAAAGCTGTCATATCTTAAGGACGAGGTTTCCCCTGCTTTGCCTGTGGTGGCTTCAATTCTGTCCTCAAAAAAATTAAGGCGAAGGGGCCTGTTTATTATAAGCGCTCCGTCATATTTTATCCTGTTTTTGTTCCTCATTTCTATCCTCAGCACAATGAGCAGAAATGCCACAAGCAAAACCACCAAAAAGGAGCTGAGCATAATTTTCCAATCGCTTACGTTCCTTATTTTTCCCATGACAAAATTGATTATGAAGCAGCCTAAAACAATTCCCGGTATGCTGTACCAGTTTTTAAAAAAGGTGGCTGTATAGACCATTTTCCTAAGGTCCTTTTTGCTCATTATGCTGTCAAGTGAAAACAGCGGCTTTTCCCTTTTCTCCCCTTGCCTGATTTCTTCTGTCATAAAAATTCCCCTTATTTCTTTTCTCTGCTCTTATATTTCAAATAGGCGTTTATAAAATCGTCGATGTCGCCGTCCATCACAGAGGATATGCTGCCTGTTTCAAAATCGGTTCTGTGGTCCTTAACAAGCGTGTAGGGCATGAACACATAGGATCTTATCTGGCTGCCCCAGGCGATCTCGTGCTTTACACCCTTTATATCCTCTATTTTTTCAAGGTGCTCCCTCTCTTTTATCTCAGCCAGCTTTGCCATCAGCATCTTCATGGCATATTCCCTGTTCTGGTGCTGGCTTCTTTGGCTTTGGCATGCCACAATTATGCCTGTGGGCAGATGGGTTATCCTTATAGCCGATTCGGTTTTGTTTACATGCTGTCCCCCTGCGCCGGATGCCCGATAGGTGTCAACCTTTAAATCCTCCTGCTTTATGAGTATTTCGCTTTCATCCTCAATTTCCGGAGAGACTTCAATGGAGGCAAAGGAGGTGTGCCTTTTGCCCGATGTGTCAAAGGGGGATATCCTGACAAGGCGGTGAACTCCTGCCTCGCTTTTTAAAAAGCCGTAGGCGTTCTTTCCCTCAATTAGTATGGTGGCAGATTTCATTCCCGCCTCCTCCCCGTTGAGATAATCCATCACCTTAACCTTAAAATCGTGGCGGTCGGCATAGCGTGTGTACATCCTGTAAAGCATCTGCGCCCAATCCTGTGCATCGGTGCCGCCTGCACCCGGGTGAAAGCTTATTATTGCGCTGCATTCGTCATATTCTCCTGTGAGAAGGGTTTTAAGATAGATTTTTTCGCTCTCTTTCTCCACCTTGTTCAAATCCGACAGCACCGCACCTAAAACCTCCTGGTGATCCTCGTCCTGCTCGCTTGTGAGAGAAAGCAGCTCCTCGGCATCTAAAAAGCAGGAAAACACCGAATTCAAAGCCTCCTCATCCTCCTTAAGGCGCTTTATCTCCTTCAATACCTTCTGGGAATTTTCCGGCTGCTCCCAAAAAAGAGGCTCTGCGGTCTTTCTTTCCAGCTCGTCTATTTTGTTTTTCAGTGCATCGTAGTTTACAGCCTCCTTAAGCTCCGAAAGAGGTTCTTTCATGGAATTAAGCTGACTTTTTATTTCTCCAAGATTAAGCATCAGGGTATCCTTTCCAAATTTATATAAGCTTGCTTCAATTATACCGCTAAAATGCTCAAAAGGCAAATAAAAGAATAAAGCTTTTATATAAAACGGAATATACCGATTTTCTTTTTGCTTAAAAGCTAAGCAGCAGGCTTTTTGATTTTAAACTTTTTAACAAATCGGCTTTTTCACCTTAAAATTCCCTTTATTCCTTAAAATTTTTAAGTTTTTCACAGACTTTTCCACTGTTTCAACAATCGGAATGTTGAAAACTTGTTTTGCCCTTAATAATACACAATTTAGCTACAATTTTCGTGTTGAGCTTTGCTTTGTTATGGGGTATAATGACATTATTGCAATTAAATCTGCCAAAGCTGCGTTTTTTAACCCAAAAAACAGACTCGGCAGCAATTTATCTAGGAGAAAAAAGTATGACAAGATATGAAGGTGTTCCCTGCACACATTGCGGGGAAAATTTTACGGCTGAAAGCGACGTGGTTGTCTGCCCCCACTGCGGAGCACCCTATCACAGAAGCTGCTACAAGGAATTGGGCAGCTGCAGGTTTAAGGATAAGCACGATGAGGGCTATTTATGGGAAATGCCCTTAGATAAGCTGCCGCCGGAAATGGTGACAGTCTGCCTTAAATGCAAAACCCCAAATCCAAAATCCAACGAATTCTGCTCAAAATGCCATGCCAAGCTTTCAAAGGATGTGCGTGTAATATCCATAAAAAGGGAGGATGAGCAGGATAAAAAGGATCTCTCCCCCTCTAACGAGGTGCTCACAGGCTCCGGCTACGGCATATCTGCCGAGGAGATTGAAAGCTATGTAGGAGCAAACAGCTCCTGGTTTTTGAGAAGATTCAGGCTTTTATCCTCCGGACAAAGCTCAATTTCATGGAACTGGCCGGCATTCTTCTTCAAGTTCTTCTATTTCTTTTACCGCAAGATGTACCTTGTGGGCTTTTTGCTGATGGCCTTTTATATAATGCTGGCAATGCCCTCGGCAATGTACACCATAGAGCTTATAAAGATGAACTCCATGGAGCTTTTCGGAGTTGAGATAGCCTGCAATGTCCAGCTGATGAACAGCCTTGCAGCATTCATGCCCACCATAAATATACTAAACGCCGTATATGCTGTGCTGTGCGGACTTTTTGCCAACAAGCTGTACATGAAAAAGGTTTTCAAGGACATTAAGCTTGTGAGGGAAAAGGTGAAGGGAAAGATGGACCAAAAGGAATATCTTGGGGCATTAAGCAGAATAGGAAAGCCGGACAGATTCACCATCGTTCTGCTTTTGGTGGTTTACCTTCTTGTATATATGCAGTCGGTTTCGGATCTGGCTGCTGCCATTATGAAATAAAGGGTGTTTTTTTATGAATATGAAAGCTGTTATTCCGGCTGCCGGACTTGGCACAAGGATGCTTCCTGCCACAAAAACGGTTCCCAAAGAGATGCTGCCTGTCTTTGACAGACCTGCCATAAGCTATATTGTGCAGGAGGCTGTGGATGCAGGCATAAAGGATATTCTGATAATATCCTCTCGCGGCAAGGAAGCTATGGAAAATTATTTTGACAAGAATTATGAATTGGAGGAAAGGCTTAAAAAAGACAAAAAGACAGAGCTTCTTAAAGCCATTACCTCCACATATAACGATGCCAGAATTTCCTTTGTCCGCCAGATAGAGCCAAAGGGCTTGGGGGATGCTGTGCTTGCAGCTAAGGCCTTTGTGGGAAATGACCCCTTTGCCATACTTTACGGAGATGACATAATAGCAGGTGAAAAGGCTGCAATAAAGGAGCTTATGGAGGTTTATGAGAGGACGCTCTGTCCTGTTTTGGGCATAAAGCAGGTCCCTCATGAAAGGATAAGCAGATATGGCTGTGTTGAGCTTGAAAAGGAGCCTGACGGGCTTTTGAAGGTGCTTTCAATGGTGGAAAAGCCCTCCTTGCAGACAGCCCCCTCGGATTTTGCCATACTTGGCAGGGTTATTCTCACACCGGACATATTCCCCATATTGGAAAAGGGCAAAAAGGGAAAGAACAACGAGGTTCAGCTCACAGACGCAATGGCAGAGCTTCTTTTGAGCAAAAGCTTTTATGCCTGCCCCTTTAAGGGAACTCATTTTGACACCGGCAACAAGGTGGAATTTTTAAGGGCATCCGTCATGGCAGCTCTTGCCTCTTCGGAAAAGGAGGCTGTAAAGAGCATGCTTAAGTCAATTATTCCGTTTTTAGAATAATCAGAATAACTGCAAAAATTTTAACGATTGCAGAATAATTACAATAATTTAAAAAAACACAGGCCTTTAAGGTCTGTGTTTTTTGTCATTCACTAAAAAGCTCCTCTAAAAGAGCTGCGTTTTCCTTTAGGCTGTCCGGTTTTAAGGAGGCGTAATTTACAACCAGAATATGCTCATACCTGCTTTTTTCAAGCGAGGCAAAATCCGAGAGAAAAGCCAGATTTATCCCCATGCTCTCCGCCTTTTTTTGAAGCTCCCCGTCGCTTTTTTTACTTCTCAGCCCTACCAGGAAATGAAGCCCTGCCCCCTTGTCATCTATAAACTTTACAAATTTGCAGCCTTTGAAAAAGGAGAGCACCTCCTCCCTTTTTATTCGGTATTTTTTCTTCATCCTGAATATGTGCCTTTCATAAAAGCCCTCTGACAAAAATCTTGACAGAACCTGCTGCTCTAAAGCCGGCACGGTGCAGGAATAGAAATAAAGCTGCTCCTTATACCTTTTCAAAAGCCTTGGAGGCAGCACCATAAAGCCCATTCTCATAGATGGTGATATAGTCTGTGAAAAGGTGTTCATATATATGACACATTCACAGCGGTCTATGCTTTGAAGTGTGGGCAGCGGCCGTCCTGAAAACCTGAATTCGGAATCATAATCATCCTCTATAATTATTCCTTTATTCTCCCTTGCCCATTTCAAAAGCTCCTGTCGGCGTCCTATGGGCGTAACCACACCGGTGGGATAGTGGTGGGACGGAGAAATGTGAAGCGCCGACACAGCTTTAAGATATGCCGTGTCAACTCCCTGCTCATCGAGCAAAACAGACACGCAGGGCACATTTAGCTGCTCGTATATTTTTTTAATCTTGGGATAGCCCGGGTCCTCCACCGCAAGCACCGCATCCCTTCCTAAAAGCTGTGCCAAAAGAAGATAGAGATATTCTGCTCCTGCGCCGACAACTATTTGATGAGGCGAAACGCTCATGCCCTTTCTCTCTCTCAAATCATCGGCAATGGCACATCGCAGCGACATCAGCCCCTGATTGGGAACAGGCGAAAAAAGCTCCCCAAAAACATCCGACAGCACCTCTCTTGTAAGGTGTGCCCATGTGGAAAAGGGAAAGCTTTCCGCGTCGGGCATATTCTGTGCAAGGTCAAGCAGTATAGGCTCTTTTTCATCCTTTGTGCTATTTTCTGCCTTTTGCTGCAAAGGGCAGTTTTTTTCCAACCTGTCCAGCTTGGCGACAAAAACTCCGCTCCTTGGCCTTGAAACAACGCAGCCTTCTGAAATAAGCTGCTGATAAGCATTTTCGACCGTTGTGACCGAAATTCCCAAATGCTGTGCCAGCGCCCTCTTAGACGGCAGCTTGTCATCGGCACAAAGCCTGCCGGAAAGTATATCCTCCCTTATGCTCTTGTATAAAAATTCATAAGCAGGCATCCTGCCCTTTTTTTCAAGCTGATAGGTTAGCATAAAAGACCTCCAAACTGACCTTATAAAAATATCGAAAACTGGATATTTTAATAATATCAAATACTGCTATCATATTATCTGTAACAAACAAATATGTCAAGGAGGATTCTTTTTGTGAATACCAATTCAAAGCTTCGTCAAATGACACTGGCAGCAGTTTTTGCCGGTGCAATAACACTGGTTACGGCATATATGCTGCACATTCCCATCCCCACCGGCGGATATGTTCACCTGGGCGACACGCTCATATACCTTGCCGCCTCGTTTATGCCTGCCCCCTATGCAATTTTTGCCTCTTCCGTAGGCGCAGGACTTGCCGACCTTCTCACCGCCCCCCTATGGACAGTGCCCACGCTTATAATAAAAGCCCTTGTGGCTCTTCTTTTCACCTGCAAAAGTGAAAGGCTGCTCTGCAAAAGAAACACAATCGCCGTATTTGCAGCATCCGTAATCTCCCCTGTGCTTTACAGCATAGCCGGCTGCATAATAATGAAGGATGCAGCTGTATTCATCCCCCAGCTTATCGGCACATTTATACAAGCCTTTTTCAGCGGCATACTCTACTTCTCACTCTGCGCCGTACTCGAAAAAAACCCCCGCTTTCTTAAAAGAAAGCTTGCAAAGAATTTTAATTCGCACAGGTAAAGCTGATATTAGCATAACTTTAATGCCTGCGTATGTTACAGCTTGACATTTTGTCATGATAAGCACATTTAAGTTAAGCTTTATTTTTGCAAAAGATTTTCCCGCTGCCTGCGGCAGAAAAAGGGAGAATCTTTTGG
>JAHHUC010000076.1 GCA_020024215.1 Oscillospiraceae bacterium
AAAAGAAAGCTTGGCAAAGAATTTAATTTCGCACAATTAAGAAAGCTTTTGGCATAGCTTTAATTCCTGCGTGTGTTACAGAATAACATTTTATAATTAAATCCGCTTTTTTAAAAGAAAGCTTGCAAAGAATTTAATTTCGCACAAGGAAAAAGCTTTTGGCACAGCTTTAATTCCTGCTTATGTTGCAAAATAACATTCTATAATTAAATCCGCTTTCTTAAAAGAAAGCTTGCAAAGAATTTAATTTCGCACAATTAAAAAAGCTTTTGGCACAGCTTTAATTCCTGCTTATGTTGCAGAATAACATTTTATAATTAAATCCGCTTTCTTAAAAGAAAGCTTATCAAAGAATTTAATTCGCACAAGGAAAAAAGCTTTTGGCATGACTTTAATTCCTGCGTGTGTTACAGAATAACATTTTATGATTAAATCCGCTTTCTTAAAAGAAAGCTTGGCAAAGAATTTAATTTCGCACAAGGAAAAAAGCTTTTGGCATAGCTTTAATTCCTGCGCTGTTTAAAATTTATAAACAGTCCTAAGCTTTGTAAAAGTGCTTAAAAATTCAACTGCTTTCTCTGTTTTTGGTTGAAAACCATAAAAAAAGAGAGCCTAAGCTCTCCTTTTACAATCCTATGCATATGAGCAGCGCACAGTTATTCGGTTCTTTTTGGTGTATGTGCAGGTAAAAAGCGTCAGCGGATAGTCTCCCGACTTCATCTTATCAACCGAGTCGGCAGAAATAAGCTCCTTTAATTCCACCTTAAAATCCGTGATGTTCCCCTCTGTGTCAATAAATTGAACGCTGTCTCCTGCATCCAAGTCATCAAGCGCTCCGAAATGCCTTTTATAATTGTGCGCCATTATAATAAGGCTTTCCTCAGAAAGGCTTCCTGAAAATCTGCACGGTGCAGTTTTAAGCTTTTCATAGCTCCAATCGGACATGACAGGCAATGTGAGATAAAGCTTTGGAATTTTGATATATCCTATATAATCATTTCCGTCTATGCTCACTGTATCCTCTGCTGTGTCTTTATTTGAGCCTTCCTCATTTTTCTCTTTGATTTGAGAGATAAGCTTTGGCATAAGCTCCCTTGCTGCTCTTTCGGCTTTTTCTGCCTCCTTGCTTTCATAAGCAAACAGAAAAACAGCGACCATTATAAGAAGTCCCCCCAAAGCTGTGAGAAATATTCCAAGCCTTGCCCTTGCTCTCATTTTTTATCTCTCCCCATCTCTTTTGAAAATAAGGAATAAGCCCAAGAAAACAAGCCCTGCTCCCAAAACAGACAGCACAGGTATGGGCCATTTAAGCTGTCCTGTTTCGGGAATTGTCTCTGTGTCCTTATTTTTTTCATTCTCCTTTGGATTATCGGGCAAGGGAGGCTCTGATGAGCTTTCGTCATCGTCGTCATCATCGTCATCATCGTCGTCATCGTCATAGTCAATGTCAGGTTCAGTCTGCTCCTTTATATTTTCATTTACGCATATGACCTCAACCGTATCATCATCACTTAGCTTCTCTTCTGTTGACGCAAGAAATTCTCCCTCTGTTATCCTTCCGCTTCTTTCATGAAAGCTGACCTTATATTCGTCATGCTCTGACAGCTTTTCCCTTACCGACATAAAATACCCTTCCGCCAGCCCTGTTATTACCACAGATTCACCGGGATAAAGAAACAGCTGTGCCTTATATTCTTCATTTTGCGGCAAGTCTTTTTGAGAAATTTTAGAGGGAATAAATGTAACAGTTCCCTTTAAATAGCCATCTTGAACACTTCCCAGCTCCTGCCTTTTTCCCTGCGGAGTGTTATAATATAAGGCCTCCAGCTTTAAATCTTCGTTTTTGCCCTCAGATGAATAGCCAAGAATTTCAAGCTCAAAGGAAAATTTGCTGTCTTTTACCAAAAGGGGCTTGCCCTCTGTGGATTTTTTCAAAACAAAGGCTCCCTTTGGATGAAAGACTGCATTTCCGCTGTTTATTATGGTTACATCATGGACCTCGTTTTCCCTAAGGGGTATTTCATCAATGGGTGATCGGGCATTTTTCTTTAAGGGCTGCTGATTTATTTCCAGCTTATATTCCACATTAAAGCCGGTATTTTTGTTTACCTCCTCCACACGGTAGAAGCTTTCCTCCTCCATCCTTAGGCTTATCCTGTCCCCTGCCTTTATTCTTATAATTCCCTCATGGTTGTCGATGGTTTTTTTATCGGAAGCATTGAGTGTGTATGCTGTTCCCTTTGGCAGCACAGACATCTTACTGTCTCCCTTTTTGACCATTATTTTTACATCAAACAGCATATCCTCAGGTGCGCTGCCTGAAAGCTTTTTGGTTATGTTGAGTATAGGAGGTCTTTTTACCATGCTCTTATTGGTTATGGTTACGCTGTGACAGCTCTTAGGCTTAACTCCCTCATTGTTAATTATGGAGGAATCTGTTATTTGAAAATCCGAGCTGCTTTGCTCTGAATCATCTATCCTTCCCTCATACACAGTTGAAAATATCTTTTGATCCTCCTGTGAAAGAACCTCCGACACCTTGTATTTTGTGCCCGGCAAAAGCTTTATGTATATGCTTTCGTTGTGCTTTATAGAAATTTTTCCGTTTGCAGCTTCATCCAAAAGCAGCGGCTTTTCATCGTCGGAGGGCTTCTTTTTCCCATCCTTTAATATCCAATAGGGGGTTTTTGCCTCCAGAGGTCTATACATCTTCATCAGATCGTCATAAAGCTCTATCTTTATTTCAAAGGGCACATCTGTTATAGCTGTTGTGCCGTTGCTGTGATATGCCTTTTTGGTGACAGAAAGTCCTGCTGCATCGCCTAAATCGTTTTCAAAATCTATCCAGTTAAATTCGTTGGTTCTGTCTGATTTAACAACTGCGGTGTGAAAAATTTCCTCACCCGCCGCGGTTTGCTTTGTGTCGGTAAGCGTTTGCTCAACATGGAATTCATATTCTTTGGAATCGTATATAGAGGGTATTATCTTTCTATCCTGACCTTGCTGGTCCTTTAGCTCTATATAGCTTCCCTCCTTGCTTGCCATTCCGCTGTACACCTTAGGGCGTGACCTCTCCGGCTTTAACACCTCGCTTACATATATTTTGGTGCTGTTTTCATCCGTTCCGCTTTTTTTAAGGTCAACAGCTCCCACAAAGTCTGCTCTCTCGCCGCTTCTTATATAGAATCTGCCGTTTTCGTCGGTTCTGCCCACTCTGGAGGGCTTTCCCGATATGATGGGGTCATCCCCCTCCTTCCAGGGTATGACGGCAAAGGGCACATTGCTCAAGGGCTCCACATCCTTGTTTGGGTGCTGCACCCTTGCCTCAAACTGATACCACATATGGCTGGCTGAGGCTGCATCCTGTGCGTTTGCCACACGCTTGCCCACTTCAAGATTGTGAGATACCGGCACAAGGTTGAACTTTATTTCGCAGTTGGAGGCTCCCTTTCCCCTCTCAAGATAGAAGAATTTGAAGTTGTGCTTGGTATATTTTCCAAATCCGGCATTCACACGCTCTCTGTCTATCTGCTCGGGGGTTTTGTTTTCAATATTCTTTATGCCGTATATATTTTCCTGCACACGGCTGCCGTGATCGGTGGTGGGGGCATCGGTTGTAACCTCCCCTGTGCGGAAATTTATTCTTCCGCCGTATCTTCCGTGTATTCCGCCTAAATCCAGAGCCAGAACATCATCTATAAATACCCACACATCGTCATCGCCGTTAAATTCAAAAATCATGTCCTGCATATCCCCCTCCTTGCCGTCGGCATGGGGGATTATTCCTCCGGGGGGCATGACAAAATCTCCCTCCATAGTCATTCCGAAGTGATATTCCTTCACATCCTCATTTATTATGGGGGACTTGTTGGGTC
The DNA here is from genome assembly GCA_020024215.1 of Oscillospiraceae bacterium. GTDB lineage: Bacteria > Bacillota > Clostridia > Oscillospirales > Ruminococcaceae > Yanshouia. The sequence goes on from JAHHUC010000076.1 coordinate 3,876, forward strand.
TGTTTGCCTCCTCATATTTATTAAAGGGCAGGAATTTAGGATTTTCTCCCTCTGCCGGGGAATTGACAAGCACAGGCTGGCTGTAAACAATGAAGTTGCCCCCATCATTGTGAATGTCATCGTGTCCTCCGCCGTCCTCATTTTTATCCATTATGGTGGCGAAATTGGTCATGGAGTTGTAATGGTAATAGCCGTCATCATCCAGATGGAAAAGATGGTCAAGATTGGTGTGGACGTGCCTTACATATCCGTTTGGCTTTGCCAGCTCCTCCCTTAAAAGCTTGGGGTTGAAAAGATAATCCAGCGACTCCTCATTTCCCACATTCAAAACAGGGTAGCCGTTTTCCAGCCTTTCCTTTACAAGACCTGTGTATATTCCGCCGTCTCTTCCTGTCCATTTGTTATAGTCAAAGGGGCTTCTTCTGTTATATACAAACTGGAGTGTCCTGCCCTTATTTACAGGGGCAGATTCTGCGCTGTCTTTTCCGCTTTCATAGTCAAAGAGGTTTATTATAAGCCCCTTTTCCCTTGTGGGAACTGTTTTTATTGTTTCGGGCACATTCTCTGCTTTTCTGTAAACAAGCTTGAGGGGATTTTCCTTTGAAAGCGGAATCGTAACCTCCCCATATAAAACCGCATTGACAATTCCGTCCCTTCTTATCAGCCTGACTGCCTCATTTTCCGGCTTTATCTCCCCTGCATATGCCTTTCCCGTGTAAAAATAGCTTCTGCTCTTGGGCATTATGTCAACATTTCCCACATAAAGCTCTGTGCCTATAAGCTCTATGCTGTCAGGATTTTTTCCGTTGGGCGCATCGACTTTTGAAAGCTCCTTCTCCTCAAAATTTAAGGCAGCCTCATAATCCACATACTTTACAGGCACATCCATGATTTTTTTGTAAACAAGCCTTATAAAATCTTTTGGATCATCGGTTGTAAATTGGGGCTGGGGGGAAAATTCCACGCTGTCATTTTCGTTGTTTTCATTGGGGTAATATTTCCACAGACCGTTTTCCCTCAAAAGGCCGAAAATTCTTTCCTCATATCTGCCGTCTCTCATAAAATATGCCTTGTTGTCAAACCTGTATCCCTCTATGGAGGCGTGCTTTGAGGGTGTGAACATTATTTTAAACCTGTCGTTTTCGCCATAGCCGCCCTCAAGAACCACATCGTCGGGCCGATGCTCACTTATAAGCTCGTTGCCGCTTTCATCGACGCACTGAATTTTTATATTAAGCTGCTGCCAGTTTTTAGATGTTATTGTATAAACAGAAAAGCTGTCTGTCAAAAATGTGACGGCGGCAAAATTATTGTCCTCCTGCCTTGCTATGCTGCCCTTGCTTTCATCTAAAACCGCCTCAAGCATCACATCTCCATTGCCCTCAAATGCCATCTCTTCATCGCCGTGGGCTTTTTTATGGTGATAAACCCTTATTGATTCCGGCATTATGCCCTTTGGCAAAAGCTCCCTTTGATCAATGGAGATATAGACAGGCTCTAAAGGCTGCACAGGATTTTTGTCTTTATCTAAAAGCGAAATGTTAAGGCAGAGAATATTGTCATATTCTATATTCCTGTCCTTTATAAGCTGCACGGAAGCTTCATAAAGGCTCTGCTTTGGCTTTAAAATTTCAGCCTCAAGACTTATACTTTCATCTATTGTGTCAGGCCTGGCAAAAAGATAGACAGAACCGCCCCCCTCTAACTCCGATTTTAAAACATGTGTGTAATCCTTTGGCACACCCTGCTTTAAAAAATCCGGAACATCCAAAAGAGCCTGCTGCCCGGCTTGCTCTGCCTCCTTTAGCTCTGTCATGGGAACGGCACCTTGACTGCTGTCCTTTCCCTTATCGGCTTCTTCCTTTTTAATTTCCTCTAAGGGTGTGCCTTCATCGCCTTTTTCTTCATCAGCTTTTTCCTTTAAGGACGATTGCTCCTTGTAATAACATTCATCTGTGTGGATATGCTCATCTAAGGGGCATATAAGCTTCAGCTTGCTGCATGAAGCATCGTGTGTGTGCTCTTTTTCATTAAAAGAACATTCTTCAAGCATTTCATAGCACTCATCGCTGTGTGTATGCTGCTTTTTTTGACAGCTGCTCTCATTGCTCATTGCAAAAGCCTCTCTGCCCATTGACAGCAAGATTGCAGCTGCAATTGTAAAAGCCATAAAAATAAGAATTGGGTAACTTAAAACGCGCTTTGCTCTGTTGCTTGGCATAAATTTTGTTTTCCTCTTTCTTTTATGTTTTTTATATATAAACCGGTCACACCGCAAACAGGATGCGCCCAAGTATATGTTCCCTTTTAACAGGTCCTATGAAATCTGCACGGCTGTCAAGGGATACTGCCCTTTGATCCCCCATGACAAAAAATTCGTCCTCCTTGAGAGTAACAGGAAGAGAAATGCTGCATTTCCCCCTGCTTTTTTCCTTTACATAGTCCTCCCTTAGGACTCTGCCGTCCACCAGAACCGTCCCGTCCTCTTTTATATCAACAGTCTGTGAAGGAGTTGCTATAACACGCTTTATCAAAATTTTGCTGCGGCTGTAAAAGGCGATTATGTCAAAGGCCCTCACATCCTTTGTTCTTAGGGCAATCACAGTATCATTGTGCTTTAATGAAGGCTCCATGCTTATGCCCTCTATATTAAAAACGGCAAGATAAAATGTGAAAACAAGCAGAGTTAAAATCAAGGTCAAAAAAAGAAAACCGGCCGGCAGCAGCACAGCTTTTAAACAGTGTGAAATATACCTCTGCCTTCTTATCTTTGCCCTTATCTCCTTAAGCGAGGGCCTTTGTTCCGTTGTGCCCATAATTTTAAATTTCTCCCTGATACAGATTTGAAAGCATGCTGTTAAGCTCCTCAACCGACACAGAAAGGCGGCTTTTTTCTTTTATGCCCTCACATTCCTTCGGATTTGACATCTCGTCGGCTTTTAAAATCTGCTCCTTTAAACCGCTGCTGCATTTGAGCATAAGAGAGCTTAATTGCTCCTCTTTTTCCCTGAGCTTTTCCTCAAGCCTTATTATCTCCTGCTCCTGCTTCTCCATAATTTCTAAAAGCTCAAGCTTGGAGCAGCCCTTTAAGGACATTTCTTTTTTCACAACTATCTGCCTCCGGCTCTTTTTTGCCTATGGTCATCAACTGTAATTTTTTTGTATAAAATATCAAGCCCCGACAGCCTTGCAGCCCCCTGAGCTTAAATGTGCAGACCTTAAAGTCCGATGATATTTTCATAAAAGTAAAATAATTATACTATATATTGGAGTTTTTACAATAGATTTTTCTGTTTTCCTGCTAATTCGGCAAATATATATAAATTAAATTTACATTTGTCATATTTATATGTTCTGTTAGACCAGATGGCTGTATGACGGCAAAAACACAGAAAAATGCAAATTATATGCAAATTTATTTTTATGCCCTTTAAAATCCTTTTGGAAGGCATAAAAAGAACAGCCTGCAAAAAAATCGGAATATATCCTTTTTTTGCAGACTGTCTGCTTTATTTGAAGCTATTTAATTTTAAACAGAATCAGTCGTTTCTGATAGCTGCCTGTCCTGCCACTATGTATGGCAGGGGAGTGTTCCCCTGCATCAATCACTGTTGCACCTTTTCTTCGCTTTCCATCTACAGAACAATGAAGTGGGTCATTGGGATCGCCGTCAAAGCGGAGATACCAGTCGAATCCATTCTCCGATGCTACGATTTTTTCCACAAACGCTTCGATCACGCTGTCGGGAATATCCTCGTTTTCATCGTAGTGGGTGTACTGCTCCAAGGCGTATTCCAAAACCGTGATCTTCTCCCGATAGTCTTCGATTTGTGGCTCATCCTGCGCAGCTGAAAGTTCTGCGATTTCCTTTTTAAGTGTATTCAGCTTTGGTTCCAGTTCCTCACT
>JAHHUC010000077.1 GCA_020024215.1 Oscillospiraceae bacterium
GCAAAGTAAGACCCAGATATTTTTTGATGTTTTCGTCCTGATGGGTTATGACAGAGCCGATAAGAGCTCCGAAATATTTTCCCAAGGAGCGGGCAATAAGATATGATATGCCCAAAAGCCCCACAGAGGGAAGAACCGACAAATCCAGCTCTGCTCCGCTTATTACAAAGAAAATTAAAAACAGGGGCGGAGTCCATTCATCATTGATGGCAAGCAGGCTTTCAAAATCGTTTCGCATATTCGCCAAAACGGCGCCTATGCACATGTTGAAAAGCAGTCCTGAAAGCTTGAATGTGGAAGAAAGCGCAGTCCCCATGAGAACAATGGTGATAATAAGGCAAAGTCTGTTGGAGGCAGACTTGAAATATCTCATCGCCCAGCAGAGAATAAGTCCTATCAAAAAGCCGCCTATTATGGAGGCTGAAATTTCATATACAGGCTCCAAAAGCATGGTTTTTATGCTGAGGTCGTTTCCCGATTCCAGCACCTCTGCAACAGAAAGGGAAACGGAGAATATGATAAGTCCTATGGCATCATCCAAGGCAACAACAGGGAGAAGCATTTCTGTCACAGGGCCCTTCGCCTTATACTGCCTTATGACCATCAATGTAGCCGCAGGGGCTGTGGCTGTTGCAATGGCGCCCAATGAAATGGCAACAGGTGCAGGAAAGCCCAAGGCAAAGAGGGCTATGTTTACAAAAACGCAGGCGGCGAGAGCCTGAAAAATAGTTATGGTGAACACAGAAGAGCCAATTCTCTTCATATCGGAAAATTTGAATTCAGCGCCTATTGAAAATGCGATGAAGCCCAATGCCACCTCGGTTATTACCTTGGTGTTCTCAAGAGCCTCCTTGGGAAAAAGATTAAGCAGATAGGGTCCTATTATAAGACCTGCCACAAGATAGCCTGTAACATTGGGCAATCCTAGCTTTTTCACCACTCTGTTAAAAATAAGTCCTGTCGAAAGCGCAATCGCCAAAGCAAGCAGCGAGTTGATTTCCATTTTAATAAATTCCTTTCACAAAGTCAGCAATACTATCCTTAACGGGAAATTCCTGCTATGTCATCAAGCGCAATGGTAAAGCATATGCCCGTATCAGGATTTTCAAGTCCGCCCACGGCCTTGTCTATAATTTCCCTTGCCTGAGAAACCTTATTTTCAGCAAGGACAGTAAACAAAATTTTGCCTCTGGGTCTTTCGGGGTTTAAAAACTGTCTCAGTGAACCAAAAATAGGAGGTGGGTTTATGTCTGAATTCTGGATAGCCCTCAGCATACCCTCACAATCCACAATAGATGTGCCTCTGATTTCTGCATTCATAAATTCGGACAGAATCTTTGGCATAGCATCAATTTTGCTCAGTATCAAGATCAAAAGCTTAAATTTCATTTTTATCCTCCTCATGCAATTTGATTTGATTTTATACCTTTTAAACAAAAAAAGCAACTGATTTTTACCGAATATTCCAAAAAAACGGCTGAAATTTTTATTTTGCTGCTTTTTTCATAGATAAACAGCATTTTACAATATTGACTGCTCTCTTTCACAAAGCGTAAACATATTGTTTTTTTTGATCAGCTTTATATCCTCCTTGCTTAGAAAAAGCATCTCCTCCAGCGCCTTGTCCTTTGCTAAGGGATGGTTGCTGATAAGCGCCTTTATGGAGACAGGAAGCATGGTTTTGTAAGAAAGACCGGATAAAACACCCAGCCTGACATCGGCGTTTCTGAGATTTTTAAGACAGCATACCCAAACTCTTTCGGCAGAGTTGTTCTGATTGAGCATAGAGTAGTTATCTACAAATTCACATCTTGCCACGCTGCCTTTATAAAATGAGGAGCAGCTTTTATAATTGCTCTCATCCTTTACATCAAAATACATCAATACACAGTCGTCAGCCTCATCAAGGGAACTGTATTCCTCCATAACAGCGCATATTATTTTTTTTACTCTGCCGTCAAAGAAATAGAAAAATTTTTTGCTGAAGCTGTTTGAAAGCGGTGCATTAGGTTCATTTGTGTGCTCTGCTGCCAGAAGCGAGGAGGTGGGAACAGAGAGAAATTTGGATATTTCCCAAAGTGTATCAACATCTATTGATATTTCTCCTGTCTCATATTTTGAGACGGTGGATTTGCCCTTGTTTATGGCCTGAGCCATATTTACAAGGGTTATGTTTTTGGCCTTCCTTATCTTCCTGATATTTTCTCCTACTACCATGCTCATACATGACATTTTATCATCTCGTTTCATAATAATGGATTTATTCTTTAAAAATAACTCTTTTTAATCAGATTTTTTTGAAAAAACAGCGTTAATGCGTTATTTTTCCACTATCAATAAACATAATATGTTTTTTGTTTCTTGTCAAGCGCCACAGCTCGATTTGATAAGACGCTGCATTTAATGTACTATTTTATGGCAGAATATAAAGGAGTAATGATATGAAAAAAGTAAGATTTTTGGATTGTGCTGTTATTGGCTTTGCACTGTTCGGGATGTTTTTCGGAGCCGGAAATTTGATATTTCCGCCTTTTTTAGGTCTTGAAAGTCAGAAATTTTGGTATTTGGGATTTATCTGCTTTATATTCATGGATTTGGGACTGGCTATAACGGCAATACTCTCGGTGAGCAAAAACGGGGAGGACATAAGATGCCTTACAGATAATTTGGGCATCAGGGTTTCAAAGTCTATACTGATTACAACTGTTTTCTGCTTAGGGCCTCTCATTGCGGTTCCCAGAACAGCTGCAACTTCATTTGAATTTTCGGTAAAGCCCATATTCCAAGATGAAGCCTCTTGGATTTTTACCGCTGTTTTTTTTGCGGCGGCTGTTGCCCTCAGCCTGCGCCAAAGCCAGATAATAACCATCATAGGCGCTGTTTTGGCGCCGACAATGTTCATATCTTTGGTATTTTTGATATTTAAAGGCTTATCCATGCCTTATATGTCCCAGGTAACAACAACAGATCCTGCTTTTGTTGTCAGAGAGGGTATAAACGCAGGATATCAGACTATGGATATTATGGGGGGAGTGATATTTGCCTCCTCCATAATAACCGGTACGGTTTCAAGGGGCTATTCGGACAAAAAGCAGAGGTTCAAGGCAATTTTCCTTGCTTCCCTAATCACATTGACAGCCTTGGGTATCGTTTACGGAGGGCTTTGCTTCTTAGGCTCAAAGATGACGGATTTTTACGGCACCGATATAAGCAGGACAGAGCTTCTTTCAAATATGGTCACCAGAATTTTGGGAGACGGCGGAAATATATTCTTGGGAATTTTGGTGCTTTCTGCCTGCCTTACAGCCGCCATAGGAATTCTCTCCTCCTGCTCTGCCCTTATGACAAACATAACAGACGGAAGGCTAAGCTATAAAAAGATACTTTTTTTGTTCGCCTTTGTAGGCTTTTTCCTTTCAAATCTGGGAACAGAAAAAATTATGTCGATGGCTGTGCCTATTCTCGGGGTTATATGCCCGGTGCTTCTGACCATTGTGGTTTTGGGCTTCTTCTCAGGCAAAATAAAATCCAACAGGGTTTATACGGCATCCTGCCTTACAGCCTTCATTTTCAGCACACTTTATTCAGTTACCTCCTTTGCTGAGGCAGAAACCATAATAGATAAGCTTCCTCTTGCAGAGTATGGCTTTGGCTGGATAATACCCACAGCAGCTGTGGCTGTATTCATTTCTGTAAAATACAGAAATACCGTCTCTGACAGCAGCTTTCACAAATCTGTTGCAGCGGAAAATTAAATTTTTTCAAAAATCAAATATCCGTCAAGGCTCTTGGCATATTATAGTCTCAGGTATCCCAGCAGAAAGAAGCAGCTTTCTGCTGGGTAATTCTTGTCTGCACTTTTATAATGTTGTATAATATTATAAACTTAAAACATCTGCAATGGAGCATATGAACAAAACTTCTGCAATATTGCTGTTGATGGGAAATCTTTGATTTGGCAAAGGAATGTTTTATAATGAAGCTCATAGATAATTTTAAAAAGATGAATCAATACTCCATAGAGTATCAGGAGGATATACAGGAACATATATGTACATCTCAGCAGGCATTTTCTGCCTGTCTGTGCCTGTTTTTTATAATGCATGCCGTTGTTTTGCATATATTGGATTTTGCTGCAAGCAAGGAACTTTACACAGCTCTTGCAATTTCCTCTTCACAGCTGCTCATCACATTTATCTGGTATCTTTTGTTTAGGTATTATTTTCCTGTGCATAAAAAACACACACTTGCAGCGGCTCATATGAATATTTTTTTGGTGGTCATTCTTTTTGAGCTTCAATATTTTCTTTACAACGAATATATTTCATACAATATCATTATCTGCACTGTTTTATGCACCTCTCTTACTGTCATAGGCCATATGGTAAGATATATAACCATATTGGCAGCAGCCTTAGGTGTGGATACCGCTATAACCGTATTTAAAAATTATGAGGTGCTAAATTCCATTGAAATGAAGATGTACATCATCGACAATTTGTTTGTACTCACAATAGCCGCAGGCATAAATTGCAGCATTTCATGGCTGAAATATCGGGATTTTGAAAAAAAGAAGCAGATAATTTATTTAAGCCAGAGAGATTGTCTGACCGGGCTTTTAAACCGAAATGCACTGGAGAATTATGTGAAAAAATATGCCGGAAATGACGGGATCTGTTCTATGATACTGCTGGATTTGGACAATTTCAAAAAGCTTAATGACAGCTTAGGACACTATGAGGGGGACAGCTGCCTGTGCAGAACAGCAGATGAACTCACCGGGCTGTTTGACAGCTCCTTCTACGTCAGCAGATTGGGCGGAGACGAATTTGTGATTTTTATGCCCTATGTAAGAGATGTGGGCTATGTAATGGATCGTGTCAGATTGCTACTTGAAAAAATACCTGAAAAATATACAAGCGGCACAGATGAAATTTCAGTTACCTGCAGCGTCGGCGTGGCTTTTTTGAAAATGGAGCAGGACGATTTATATGAGAAGCTGTATAAGGCAGCAGATACGGCAATGTACAAATCCAAGGCAAAGGGGAAAAATACAGTGACTGTTTTTGAAAACGAATTTTCGTCCAAAATACTGCCAAAATCACTGTTGAGATAAATAAAGAGCATTGTGAAAGCATTATGTATTTTTGCATAGTGCTTTTTTCTTTGTCCACAAGGAATAAATCGCCCTGCTTTTGAATAATTATTGATTGTAATACTAAAGATAATTTAGGCTAAAGGGACGGTGCATATGAACAATTTGGAATTATATGAAAACATAGCAAAAAGAACAAAGGGAGATATTTACATAGGGGTTGTGGGACCTGTCAGAACCGGAAAATCCACTCTGATACAAAAAATAATGGAGAATTTTGTGCTGCCTAATATAGAAGATAAGGGTATAAGGGACAGGGCTGTTGATGAAATGCCCCAATCCTCGGCAGGAAGGACAATCATGACCACAGAGCCGAAATTTGTGCCGGAGGAAGCAGTGGAAATAAAATTGGATAATAATTCCAAAGCGAAGATACGTCTGGTAGATTGTGTCGGCTATATAGTGCCGTCGGCCATAGGATATATTGAGAATGAAGAGCCCAGAATGGTAAGAACTCCGTGGTTTGACAGAGAAATACCATTTAATATGGCAGCAGAGATAGGCACGCAGAAGGTTATAACGGAACATTCCACCATAGGCCTTGTGGTCACGACTGACGGCTCTCTTTCTGAAATTCCCAGAGAAGAATACAAGGAAGCAGAGGAAAGGGTCATTTCAGAATTGAAGGAGCTGGATAAGCCCTTCAGCATAGTCCTCAACTGCACCGACCCCAGCAGCAGTGAAGCGGTAAGCTTGAAGGAGGAATTGGAAAGAAAGCATAATGTTCCGGTTGCATTGGTAAACTGCCTTAATTTGTCAGATGAGGACATAGCTCAGATTTTGCAGGGTATATTGTACCAGTTCCCACTAAAGGAAATCATGATAAATATGCCCTCGTGGATAATGTCGCTTCCTAAGGACCACTGGCTTCATGCAGATATATGCAAAAATCTTTTGGAAACAGCTTCACCAATAAATAAAATGAATGAGCTGAGCTTTGCACTTTCGGCATTGGAGGCATGCCCCTATTTAAGCGATTTTGAAATAAACAGCATAGATTTTGGCTCCGGAGGCGCAAAGACGACAGCTCATGTAAAGCAGGGGCTGTTTTATAAGATAATAGAGGAGCAGACCGGAATACCGGTAAAAAACGAGGCAGATCTTATGCCTGTTATGATTGATCTTGCCGCCAGCAAGAGGGAATATGAAAGGTACAAAAATGCCATAGATGAGGTAAAGGCCACAGGCTACGGCATAGTGATGCCCACAACCGAGCAGCTTACATTGGAAAATCCGGAGATAATCAAAAACGGGGGAAAATACGGGGTAAGATTAAAGGCGTCAGCTCCCAGCATCCACCTTATGCAGGCAAATATAGAAACTGAAATTTCCCCCATAGTGGGAAGTGAAAAGCAATCGCAGGAGCTTATAAATTACCTCATGGAGGAATTCAACGAATCCCCGGAGAAAATATGGGAGAGCAACATTTTCGGAAAAAGTCTTTACTCGTTGGTAAATGAAGGCCTGCACAACAAATTGGGCAGGATGCCAAACGATGCAAGGATAAAGCTTTCACAGACCATAGAAAGAATTATCAACGAAGGCTGTTCAGGTCTTATTTGCATAATCATATAAGCCTAGGGGTGCAGGATGTCATATCCTGCACTTTTGGGCTTATTTATCGGGAAAATCGACTATTGACATACTGCTCCCTCATGTTATAGAATAGAAAAAAATGCAGGGAGGGATAAGCTTATGGTAAAATTTATCATACCGGAAGAAAAATATCTGCTTTCATTCAAGGAGGCAAAAAAAGAATACGAAAAAAACAATGTGACAAGCTATATTCTTGACGATGCCGATAAAGAGGATATATTCAAAAAATATGATGATTTCAGAAATGAAAGAAATCTTTCTCCTGACCTTGTAGGCATGGATGAATATTGGCTGGTAGATGAAGAAAAAAATTACTTCATCGGCAAGGTCAGCATACGCCATAGGCTTAACGAGCGTTTGGAAAAAATCGGAGGCCACATTGGATATGCTGTAAGGTTCAGTGAGTGGAACAAGGGATATGGGACGCTCATTTTGAAATTTGCGCTGGAAAAAGCAAAGGAAATGGGAATAGAGGAGGTCTTGGTTACCTGCGACGATAAGAATATAGGCTCATACAGTGTTATGGAAAAGAACGGACTTACACTTAAGGATAAGATTGACACTGTCAATAACGGGAAATACAGAATAACAAGAAGATATGTAAAGAAGCTTTAAAATAAGGTGAAAACGGCTTTATCCACATTTGTGGGGAAAGGCCGTTTTTATGTGCTGTGAAATCATTTTTTAAAAAGGGAAAAAATGTCATTGCCATCTTGTGCAGCAATTTGCAAAAGGCAGGTAAAACCTTCCTTCAAAAAGAAAGCCGTATGTAAGGTCTTTTAAAAAGTATGGTTAAAATTATTTAAAAAGGCTTTTATTCAATTAAAAAATCGTTGACAAATTTGTAGTATTGTGTTAAAATTTGTCCGTCTCAATTGGAAAGGGTTTTCCAAAGCAAGATACGACCGCCGATTGTATATCGGCTTGAGGCCATACGGACAGCCGGGTCGAATGCCGAAAACTGCTGATGCAGTTGGCAACTTCTGTTGCCTTATTGATTGAGTTAAAAGCTCAGTTTTATA
>JAHHUC010000078.1 GCA_020024215.1 Oscillospiraceae bacterium
AGGGAAGTGAGCACTGCTCGTCCAGCTCCCTCAGCCTGTCTATCTGGCTTTGATTGAAGCTTGTGAAATTAACCTTTAAAAGCCCTCCCTCTAAAAGGTATCTGAATTCCAGCATTTCAGACACATCCTCCATAGTCAGCTTTACAACCTCATAGCCGTATCTCGGAATACTTCTTAGCACATTTTCATCGCACAGGGATATCAGCGCCTCCCTGACAGGCGATTTGCTGCAATTGTATTTTTCGGTGAGCTTTTTTTCATTGAGAATTTCCTGAGGCTTGTATTCACAATTGAAGATATCCTCCAAAATAGCATTATAAATAGTTTCCTTCAAATTTGACTGCTTCATTTTTACCACCTTGATCCATCCTTATACTTAAAGAAGTATATAGCAACTTTTGCTCTTTGTAAAGCTTGGCAAAATTTTTAATTGCCCTATAATGAAAAAATATCTTGAAATAAAGCCTTTTGTGTATTATAATGTTGATAATATCTTTAATCATATCAGTAATATTATCAAAGGTGGCGTAAATATGACAACTCTTCTTAAAGAGCAGTGTCTCTCTCTTTTAGAGCATGAGCTTATTCCTGCATTGGGATGTACCGAGCCTATTGCAATTGCTTTGGCAGCTGCAAAGGCAAGAAAGGTATTAGGTGAATTTCCTGAGCATTTAGAGGTGCTTTGCAGCGGAAATATTGTTAAAAATGTAAAGGGCGTTACAGTTCCCAATTCCAAGGGCCTTAAAGGAATAGGCGTAGCTGCGGTTTTGGGCTGTGTAGGCGGAGATGCCGACAACGACCTGGAGGTTTTAAGCTCTGTTACAGATAAGGACATTGAGGAAACATTGAGGCTTTTGAGCACAGATTTCTTTAGCTGCAAGCTCAAGGAGGGTGTGGATAATCTCTACATTCAGGCGATAGCCTCCAACAACGGACACAGTGCCTCTGTGACAATAGCAAACAAGCACACCCATGTTGCCGAAATAATCAAGGATGGTCAGGTTCTGCTCTCTGCCGAAAATGAACCCCAGTCAAACAAGGTTGTGGATAAATCTTTCCTGACAATGAAAAGCATATATGACTTTTCCATGAATGTTGACACCTCCCTTTTAGAGGACACAATAGGCAAGCAGATTGAGCTTAACAGCGTTATTTCCGCCGAAGGTCTTAAAAATGACTATGGCGCAAAAATCGGAAAGACACTTTTGGAAACCTGCCACGACTGTGTTGCCACAAGGGCAAGGGCAGCAGCAGCAGCCGGAAGCGATGCCAGAATGGGCGGATGTGCCCTCCCTGTTGTGATCAATTCAGGAAGCGGAAATCAGGGCCTTACAATATCCCTTTCTGTTTTGGAATATGCCAAGGATTTAAAAAGCAGCAAGGAACAGCTTTACAGGGCTTTGGCTCTTGCAAATCTCACCTCCATACACATCAAGCAGTATATCGGCAGCCTTTCTGCATTCTGCGGAGCTGTTTCTGCATCAGCAGGCGCAGGTGCCGGCATAACATATCTTAAAGGCGGAGACTTTGACGCAATTTGCAGAACCATCACAAACACCCTGGCAAATACAGGCGGTATGGTATGTGATGGCGCAAAGGCCTCCTGCGCTGCCAAAATTGCCAGCGCTCTGGATTCAGCAATAATGGCTTGCAGCATGAGCATGAAGGGCACAGTGTTTGCAAGCGATGAGGGACTTTTGCAGCCTGATATCGAGCGCACACTAAAGAGCATAGGACACATGGCCAAGGAAGGCATGAGGTCCACAGACCTGGAAATTTTAAAAATAATGACAGGCGAAACAACATTTTAATATATTGCATAATTTATAAAAAAGAGCGGCTTAAAACCGCTCTTTTTTATAAATCTTCTTTTGTAATGCGCTTTTTGATGATCGGCTGCAGCTTTACAGGTTCACTGCTGTATGAAACAGCGCTTATGAATACATCAGAGGCATTTGCAATGCTCTGCTGTTTATTTGTCAGCAGTGTGGCTATCACATCCCCCTTATTCACCCTGTCACCTGTTTTTTTATGCATATAGATTCCGGCTGAAAAATCTATTAGGCTGTCCTTTGTCTCTCTTCCTGCACCCAGCAAAGAGGCTGCCACACCTATTTTATATGTATCCATTCCGGAAATGAAGCCATCTGCCTCGGATAAGATGTCATGGGAAAAGCCGGCCTTTTCAAAAAGAGCAGTATCTCTCAAAAATCTCTCATCACCGCCCTGAGCTTTTACCATTGCACAAAGGCTCTCAAAGGCTTTCTTTTCATCAATGGCAGCTGTAACCTCTTTTCTTGAATCCTCAAAGCTTATTTTTTTAGCCATCGCCACCATATTTGAAGCAAGCTCTATGCAAACTCCTCTCAAATCCTCCGTTCCCTCTCCCAAAAGAGTTTTGACAGCCTCAATGACCTCAATGTTGTTTCCGACAGCATGACCTAAGGGCCTGTCCATATCAGAAATAACTGCCCTTACATCTCTTCCTGCATGCTCTCCTATTGCAACCATGGTCTTTGCCAGTTTTTCTGCTTCAGCTTCTGTTTTGCAGAAGGCGCCGCTTCCTGTTTTGACATCCAAAACTATGCCGTCAGCACCGCTTGCCAGCTTTTTGCTCATTATGGATGCTGCTATAAGCGGTATGCTGTCAACAGTGGCTGTCACATCTCTCAGGGCATAGAGCTTTTTGTCAACAGGTGCAAAATTGCCTGTCTGTCCCACTATGGAGCAGCCAACCTCGTTTACCACCTTGAAAAATTCATCTGTGCTCAAGGATGTGTTGCAGCCGGGAATGGACTCCAATTTATCTATTGTTCCGCCTGTATGCCCCAAGCCCCTTCCGCTCATTTTGGCAACCTTTACACCCAAGGATGCTACAACAGGCACAACTATCAGGGAGGTCTTATCCCCCACCCCTCCGGTGGAGTGCTTATCCACCTTATAGCCGTTGATGGATGAAAGATCTGCTGTATCGCCTGAGCCTGCCATCAGAAGAGTAAGCCTTGCAGTTTCCCTGTCGGTCATTCCGTTAAAATAAACAGCCATTAAAAATGCGGCTATCTGATAGTCAGGTATGCTTTTATCCGCCACACCATTTGTAAAAAATTCCAGCTCCTCATCTGTAAGCTGCTGTGCCCTTTTTTTCTTTTCTATAATATCTACCATTCTCATAAAAGCATCATCCTTTATTCTGACAATTCATTCTCTCGCAGGAGATAACAATATGGCGCATCAAAACAGATGTTGTAACAGAGCCGACGCCTCCCGGCACAGGTGAAACGGCATTTACACAGCCTTCCACATTTTCAAAATCCACGTCTCCGCAGAGCTTGTTGTTCTCATCATAATTTATTCCCACATCTATTATAACCTGATTTGAAGAGGTGAAGCTTTTATTAAGATATTTAGCCCTTCCGATAGCTGAAATTATGATATCTGCATTTTTGCATATCTCTTCAATATTTTTGGTTTTGGAATGGCATATTGTAACAGTTGCATTCTCCTTCATAAGCATCATGGAAACAGGCTTACCTATCACCAGGCTTCTGCCCAATACAACAACATTTTTTCCCTTTAGCTCTATGTTGTTGAATTTCAAAAGCTCCAGACACGCCTCGGCTGTGCAGGGCGCAAAAACATTTTCATCACCGGCATAAAGACCTGCCATTGATTTGGATGTGATTCCGTCTGCGTCTTTAGCAGCCAAAAGAGTATCGCATATCCTCTTTTCATCAAGACCCTTTGGGAGAGGACGCATCATAAGGACACCATTTATCTTTTCATCGTCATTTATCTCTGTCAGCTTTGCTATAAGCTCCTCCTCCTTGGTGTCAGACGGCATTGTCACCAATACAGTTTTAAGTCCATGCTTTTCAAATTTTTTCACAACAGACTTTTCATATGAAATATCGTCAGGATTTTCTCCCAATCTTACAATTGCAGCAGCGGGCACTATTCCCTTTGAGGCAAGCTTTTCTATTCTTTCCTCCAGCTGCTGTGCAATAGCCTTTCCGGCAGGCGCTCCCTTTAACAAATAAGCCATGATATCCTCCTAAAAGTTGATATCCATATTATATAGCGTTTAAGGCATTTTTTCCAGTGTATTATTAAATATGGCATTTTTTGCATACTTTGATAATAATTTTCAGTAATATTAACAAGCAAAAGGCTGATAATATAATTGCAAACGCTTTAAAATATATTTTTAAAAGCAAGGAGTATCAGTTATGACAAGTAATAACAAGATCGTGGTTCCCGAAGCAAAGGCTGCTATGGAAAAATTTAAAATGGAAGCTGCCAATGAAGTGGGCGTTAACCTCAAGCAGGGCTATAACGGAGATCTCACATCCCGTCAGGCAGGCTCTATCGGCGGACAGATGGTTAAGAAAATGATCGAGTCCTACGAAAACTCTTTGAAGTAGAAAAAGGCAGAAGGCTCTTCATTTTTATGGAGAATATCAAAGGGATGCTTCCAAAAGTTTATGGAATTGAAATATATCCCTTTGAAACGGCGGTTATACTGCGGTATGACCGCCGTTTTTGCCTTTGTTTTGCACCATTTCCTGATGTTGCTTTAGCAAATAATTCCTCACCTTTTTGTTCAATTTGCAAGCTGTGATTATCATTTTGCCAATAAAAAGCAGCATAGCCAGAGCAGGGCTGTATTTATAGACTGCCAATTCAAAGTGAAATAGCTGATTGTTGATGAAATGGCATCAGCTGTAATATAAATTGCAATGACATATCTCTCACTTTTTTAAAGGACAGCTGTGAAAAGAAATTATCCCATCTGACACCGGAAAATTCTAATTTTCTGCCCTAGACAGTCACTTCTTTTAGTATCCGTATTTTCCTTTGTATTTTCCAAACATAGCAAGTGACAAACAGATTGCCGCAAATTCCGCAGCAGGTGTCGCAAACCATACTCCGGTTACGTCAAAAAGTGCGGGAAGTATCAGCATAGCAGCCACCATAAATACAAAGGAGCGTGAAAAAGCAAGCACTGCCGAAACAATTCCATTGGATAAGGCTGTAAACATTCCGCTGACAAAAACATTACAGCCTATAAAGATAAGGGCAAGTGAGCAGATATGATTTCCTGTGACCGCCAAGTCATATACCGGGTTATCCGGGCGGGCAAACACCGACACAAGCGGCTCTGTAAGGGTCAGCGAAGCCACAAGGGTCACAACAGCAATCACACTGATAATCTGAAAGCTCATGTGTATCAATTTCTTTAATTTTCCGTGATTTTGTTCTCCGTAATAAAAACTTATCATAGGCGCAACACCATAGGAATAGCCGGTGTAAAGCGAGGTGGCGAACATCAGCACATACATGATGATGGTAATGGCTGCAACGCCGTTTTCTCCCACATATTTCAGCATTGTCCAGTTGAACATCATGGTGACAATGCCTGTTACTAAGGCAGTCGCCATTTCCGAACTGCCGTTTGCGGCAGCTTCCCACAAGGTTTTTCTCCGGCATACCGGCTTTACAAAATGCAGCAGGCTGTTTTTTTGAAAAAACAGCACAATTCCCACAGCTGCCGTAACAGAATAGCCTAAGCCGGTAGCAATGGCTGCCCCTGCAATTCCCATATCAAATACAGCAATCAGAACATAATCAAGAACCATATTCAACACACCCCCTGCAATGGAGCAGACCATGGAAAGGCCTGACTTTCCGGCAGCAATCATATAAAGTGTGAAGTTGTTCATCAAAAGTATCGGAATTGTAAAAATCAAATAATGGTTCAAATAATCATGGCAGTAAGAAAATACAGCCAAGGAAAGCTTCATGCTTTTAAATATGCCATCCATGATAAGATAGCCTAAGACAGACATAATAAACCCTGCAATCACATTGACAACAATCAGAAATGTAAAGTCCTCATTTGCTTCTTTTATTTTTTGTTCTCCGACCTTTCGCATAATGACAGCACTTCCACCTGTGGCAAGCATGGTGGAAATGGCAGTTACCAGTGAGATAATCGGGGCGGTCAAATTGACTGCGGATAGTGCATCTGTACCAATCAGATTAGATACAAACAGACCGTCCACCATTGTATAAAAGGACATGAATACTGTCATAACAACAGTTGGGACGGCAAATTTCAAAACGTTCTTTAATGTTACCGGGCGCATGTACGCATTATCGCTGGGCATAAATTAAAATCCTCCTTGTTTTCTCTTTTGACATTTTATATAATAAACTGTACAGTAACAGTACAGTCAAGGGGGATTTTATGTTTTTTTCAGCCAATAAATTATTTTCTATCGGGCAATTTGCAAGGCTTCACGAAATCAATAAAAAAACTTTGATGTGGTATGATGAAATAAATCTGCTCAAGCCTGCTGTAATAAAGGAAAACGGCTATCGCTATTACACCTATCAGCAAAGCTTTGTTCTGGAAATTATCCTGATGCTTCGGGAATTGGATGTGCCTATCAGCAGCATACAGAGTTTTTTGTCCGGGCGTTCTGCTGCCTCCTTAAAAAATTTATTTGCAGAAGGAATATCCAAAATTGATGAAACCACAGCACGTCTGACTTTTTTAAGGAAAACTATGGAGATTATGCAGCAAAAGATGGAGATGCTCCTGACATTGGATTTGACAGCTATTTCTGTTATTGAAAAGAGACAGAAGAGCTATTTTGCAGTTGTGGATATTCACGATGAGCTTCCTTTTGAGGCTGAAATTGAAGGTGTGGTCAAGGAGGCAAAAAAACATCAGCTGCATCGTCTGCATGATGCCTCCTATGGAGCCATGCTGCCTGTTGAAAAGCTGTATCAGGATAAAAATGACGAATATGAATACCTGTATATACAGATTCCCAAGCCGGTTGATAAAGGCAGAATTCATATCCAGCCAAAAGGAAGATATCTGCAAGCCTTTTGCAAAGGCAGCTGGGACAAGCTTCCTGACCGCTATCGGGAAATAATTGCATATGCCAAAAGTCATAATCTGACATTGACCGGATTTGCATATGAAAAAGGCATCAACGAAATGGTTATTGATAAGCTTGACGATTATATCACACAGATAGAAATACCAATCAAGGCTTAGTGTGCTGTTGGTGCAGATTGCAGATTTGTGTTTAAAGATATAAATAAGAGCAGGAAATCTTTTGGATTTCCTGCTCAGAAATAAGCCTGACATGCTAAAAAGCATCCTAAGGATGCGCAGCCACAGAATTAAATTCTGTGTTCAAAGGGGCTTTGGGACACTGTTCTAAACAAGCATTGCTTAAAACAATTTGCCTCTTTAAAAAGGAGGTGGCAAAAATGTGTGCCGGATACTATTTTATTTAAGACGGCCATCCGACATAAAGTTTTTACGCCTGCATATTCAGGTGGGAGTTGCCTGCGGCAGCTTCGGCTTTCATCTGCGCACGAGCTGCATCAAATGCTGCTGCATAAATAGCATTTTCTTCATCAAGATAATTAGATTCTGCTCGTGTTTGATGTTCATGCCAGCCTGCATTTGGTGGAGGAGAATAAGAAAGCACCTGCTCGCCGCTG
The DNA here is from genome assembly GCA_020024215.1 of Oscillospiraceae bacterium. Lineage (GTDB taxonomy): Bacteria > Bacillota > Clostridia > Oscillospirales > Ruminococcaceae > Yanshouia. Next base: position 7,525 of record JAHHUC010000078.1, read on the forward strand.
TTATTCCAGATAGACATATATGCTCCGAACACTCTGCCTACGGAAAATCTGGCAGTG
>JAHHUC010000079.1 GCA_020024215.1 Oscillospiraceae bacterium
ACTGCATTTTTGCTTGCCTTGGGTTTGGCGTTTTCCTTGTCTGCCTGTGGCACAAGTACATCAGAAAGTCCGTCACCCGAAAACACTGATTCAACATCAAAAAGCTCTGAGGCAGCAGCTTCTTCTGACGGAAAGAAAATCAAGGTAGGAGCATCCTCTGTTCCCCATGCGGAAATTTTAGAGCAGGTAAAGCCTATACTGGAAGAAAAAGGTGTAGAATTGGAAATAGTGGTGTTTGATGACTATGTTCTTCCAAATATAGCATTGGATCAAGGGGATATAGATGCTAACTATTTCCAGCACAAACCCTATTTGCAGATGTTCAATGAAAACAAGGGCACCAAGCTTGTCCCTGTTGCAGATATACACTATGAACCACTGGGAGTATATCCCGGAAAGACAGCTGCCTTGGATTCTGTGGCAGAGGGAGCGCAGATCGGTATTCCTAATGACGGCAGCAATGAGGCAAGAGCACTTTATCTTTTAGAGCAGCTGGGACTTATAAAGGTAAATCACGATGCAGGCTATGAGGCAACACCTATGGATATTACCGAAAATTCAAAAAAGCTTGAGTTTGTTGAAATGGATGCAGATAAGCTTCCTGCTGCAATCAAGGATTTGGATTTGGCGGTCATCAACGGAAACTACGCAATAGCATCAGGGATAAACGGAAGTGTTCTCGCATCTGAGGATAAGCAGTCTGATGCTGCAAAGACATATGCCAATGTTATTGCAGTAAAGGAAGGAAATGAAGGCTCTGAAACAGTAAAGCTTCTTTTGGAGGCGCTGTCCGATGAGAGAGTAAAGACCTTTATCACAGAAAAATATCAGGGCAGTGTGGTATCTATGAACTAAACAGCAGATGATTGTTTCTACATCAATCTTTGCTCATTGCCGTGTAATATATAATCAAAAAGGGGAAGCATATTGGTATGCTGCCCCTTTTCAATTTCATTTTTTATCTCATTGCCGGAAAATATTTCAGAAGAATGATTGCTATGCAGCTTATAGGGAATCTTAAATAAGCAGGAGCAAACAGAGCTGTCATTAAATGCAAGGCAGCAGACAGCTTTTGCTTTTTCGCAGGCGCACTTAGCATCAGAACTTAAAAGAATAAGCAAAACTATAAAGGTTATCAAAAGGATGACAGATAGACAAAATAATATATTTTTTAGCTTCATTTCCATTCCCCCTTTTTTTGAAGAAGGCGGATGAAATAGCCATGAAGTGCAGCCATGCTTTGAACCGGCTGGAAAAATAAAAGAAAGCAAATCAATCCCAAAAGGCTGTTTTTAAACGGAATTTTCAAATTTTTCTGATACAGATAAACGCTGTAATAAAGCAAAATGCAAAGGCCTAAGGTTATAAGTGTGGGAAAGCCTACCAGATAATAATATCCTAAAAATGCCAGTATAACTCCGGGAATAAAACCAAACATAAAAGCCAGATCAAGGTAAATAACAGATAGATTAACAAAAGCAAAATGTCTTGAAAATATGTTTCCCTGTCTCCATGGCGGAACGTCACAAAGTCCCTCAAGCATACCTATTGCCCATCTCTTTCGCTGGTTGTAAAGTCCGTTCAAGCTCTGTGGAACGCAGGTATATCCTACTGCACATGGCTCATAGGTGGAGCTGAAATTGCTTTTAAGCAGCTGATAGGTCAATACAATGTCCTCACCCAGCACATTCTGCCAGCCGCCTAAATCACGCACAGCATGAGTATTATATGCACTGAAAGCACCCTGAGCCACCAAGGTTGATTTATAGCTGCCCTGAAATCGCTTTATGGCAGCAATGCTGAGAAGATAATCATATATCTGCATTTTTGCTGTTATAGAGCCGGTCACATTATCAACAAACAAATTTCCTGCGGTACAGGCGCTGTTGTTTGATACAATATAATTCATTATTTTCTGAACTGCCCCTTTTTCCAGATAGGTATCTGCATCTACGGTGATAAAATGGGGCGTGCAGACCATTTTAAGCCCCAGATTGAGCGCGTTTGCCTTGCCCTCCTTATCGCAAAAAATATATTTTATCAATCGGTTGTTTAAGCTTGGATTTATGAATCTCAAAATTTCCTGTTTTGTGCTGTCAGTTGAGCAGTTGTCCACAACTATCAGACAAATATGCCCATTATACTGCTGATTTAAAATAGAGGTTATAGCCTTGGCGATACTTTTTTCCTCGTTGTGAGCACACATGAGGACAGTGGTGTTTTCATCTGTATCGGGATATTCTTCCAATTTGCTGTGCAGCAGATTGGAAAAAAACATTGTGCTCATCAAAAGCCCCGGCAGCAGAGCTATCCCTATAATCACCCACCAAACATATACGGCAGGTATCACACAGGTAATTTCATCTGCCCAGACAAATGCAAGCAGCAATGAAAAAAGCATCCATAACCAGCCCAAGCAGGCTGAAATCATAAATTTTCTTTTCAAAAAATCTCCTCCTTCTTTCCATTATATGAGCTTAAAGAGGAGATGTTGATTGTAAGCTTTAATAACTAAACTTCCGTGTGTCCCATTTGTGGTTTGCAATTTATACAACTCATCAAAAAATCATATGTAAGATGCTGCTAAGAAAAGTTAGCTTCACCTTCTGCATCTAAAAAGGAAAATACCATCTGTTTTGCTGCTTTTTAAAGATATTCTAAGCCAATTATCTTTACAGCAGAAGGAATATGGAAATATAGCTTATTGAATTGCATCAGATGCACCCTTGTTATACCGGAAAAAGAAGGCAGAGCGTATTGTGTATGCAGGTTACTTTTAATATAGCTGTTATTGCAAATCACTGCTGCTCCTTTTTAAGTTTTTTCCAAAGAGTTGTTCTGGAAATTCCCAAATCGAATGAGTACTTTAAAAGATAAATAACTTGTTGAGCGAGGGGCTTACTACTGTTTAAGCTTTTAAATTATGACTCAACTGTTGATTATAATTGTTGAAAAATCTTACAAATTTATCTGGAATTTATAATTATAGGATGATATAATCAAATATATCAGTATTTCTTATACGTGCTTGTCTTGCCAATAGGATGTATGAGAATAAAATTTACATACAGAAGGACAGTTTATTTGTTTTGGGAGAAAGCATATGTAATTATCAAAATGTCTTGGAGCAGTAAGCTATAAATAAATGCCTGACAACAGATAAGGAGCAGCTATGCAGATAAAACAGTTAGAAGCCTTTGTACATGTCATAAGGCTAAAAAGCTTTTCAAAAGCAGCAGAGTCCATTTTTCTTTCACAGCCCAGTATAAGCGCATATGTTTCCTCCTTGGAGGAGGAATTAGGTGTGATGCTTATTATACGTTCCACCAAGGAAATTTGCCCCACAGAGGCAGGTAAAAAGCTGTATGCCTATGCCAACGAGATTCTCAGCACACTGGAGAGGGCAAAGCGGGATATAAAAAGCATGCAGACTGAGGTTTCCGGAAATCTTCTGATAGCGGCATCCACAGTTCCGTCACAGTACATAATACCTGAGATTTTTTCAAAAATGTCTGAAAAATATAAGGGGCTAAAATTTAAGCTTTATCAGGCAGACAGCTGTGAGGTGGTATCAAAAATTGAAAATTTTGATGCTGAAATAGGGGTTGTAGGAACAAAAACCTCCAGCCATAAATGCTCCTTTTATCCTTTTGTTGAGGATAAGCTTGTTTTGATAACGCCAAACAGCGAAAGATATGCTCTTTTATCACATATGAATCTTTCCATGCTTTTTGAAGAACGATTTATACTCAGGGAGGAGGGCAGCGGCACCTTGCAGGAAACAGAGAGCTTTTTAAAAAAATACGGGAAAAGTACACATGAGCTGAATACAATATGCGAACTGGGCAGCACAGAAAGCGTAAAGCAGGCGGTATGTGAGGGCCTGGGGGTTTCCTTTATATCAAGGCTTGCGGCCTTGGATTATGAAAAGATGGGCAAAATCAAAATATTTGATTTGGATGAGGAGTTTCTGACAAGAAAGTTTTATATAGCCTATCACAAAGAAAGGCCTTTTTCTCCTGCTGCCAAAGCCTTTTTTGAATTTGCAAAGCACTTTGACGAAAAGAAAAAATATATGTAACTTTATCACTTACAATATTTTTTTACTGATGTATAATGAAAAAGAAAATCTTTAGTAGGAGGAAAATATAATGCAGTATTTGGTGGCTTTTCTTGAGGGTATTATAACCTTCATTTCACCCTGTCTTTTACCCATGCTGCCTATTTATGTTTCATATTTTGCAGGTGGGGATGAAGAGGATGAAAAAACAGGAAAAACCCTTACCAACGCAATAGGCTTTGTTTTAGGCTTCACCATTGTGTTTACCGCTATGGGAGCTTTTGCCGGAACCATAGGAGCCTTTCTGAGGGAATATTCCACAATAGTCAATATTGTGGCAGGAGGTGTGATTGTCCTTTTTGGCCTCAATTTTCTTGGAATAATCAAATTCAACTTTTTTAAGGGCAGCAATATCAATGCAAACACTGACAATCTGAAATTTTTTTCATCCATGCTTTTCGGAATGGTGTTCTCGGTGGGCTGGACACCCTGTGTAGGCGTTTTTCTGGGTTCTGCATTGGTGATGGCATCTCAAAGGGGAACAGTTATTGAGGGTGTGCTCATGCTGGTTCTCTATTCTATGGGCTTGGGCATACCTTTTGTTTTAAGTGCAGTGCTTATAGAAAAGCTGAAAACCGCCTTTGATTTCATAAAAAAGCATTACAGGCAAATAAATATAATAAGCGGAACACTCCTTATCATAGTGGGTATTGCAATGATGACCGGATTTATGGGAAAGCTGCTGACATTGTTCAGCTGATGAGATGAAAGGTTAGGTAGAATTTATGAACGAAAAGAAGAAAACCGTGATTTTAGCTGTGGCGGCAGTAGTTCTTATTGCAGGTGCAGCGATTCTTTACAAGTTTCTGTCCTCAGGTGCAGATGATAATCTTATGCCGGGGCCGCAAAATGACAGCTCATCTTCTGAAAACAGTGAAAGCAAGGATGCAGAGCTTAACAAAGCTCCGGATTTTACTGTTACAGATAAAGACGGCAAGGAGGTAAAGCTGTCCGATTTTGAGGGAAAGCCTGTTGTAATCAATTTCTGGGCAACTTGGTGCGGATTTTGCAGACAAGAAATGCCGGATTTTGAAGAGATTTACAAGGAGATGGGCGATGATGTTGTTTTTATGATGGTCAACGCCACTGACAATGTGAGAGAGACTGTTGAACAGGCATCAGAATATATCAAAAAGGAAGGATATTCCTTCCCTGTTTATTATGATACCTTAGGCGAGGCTGCATATTCTTATGGGGTAAGCTCTCTGCCTGTAACATATTTTATTGATTCTGAAGGCTATGCTGTGACATATGCAAGAGGTGCTTTGAGCAAAGAAATCCTTTTGAAGGGGATAGGCTTTATAACAGAGGAAAAGGATGCAATGTCATAGTGCTTAAAATCCAAAGGATGAGGTGCAGCTTTTATAGCTGTACCCGTCCTTTTTTTGCGGCTTTTTGCTGTCCCTATGATTATAAAGAAACTGTAAATAATACTACTACGGCTATGTAGTAGTATTGACAATTCTACAACAACGTAGTAGAATTAAGAGGACTAAAACAGACGTGTTTTAGATAAGGAGGAACCAGAATGGATCGGTCCAAAAAGCTTTCAGAAACCGAATATGAAATCATGGAGGTTTTGTGGGAAGCAGAGTCACCTATGTCAGCATCTGAGCTTTCATTATATTTTGCAGAACATTATGATAAGGAATGGAAGGCGTCTACACTGGCAACATTTCTTTCAAGGCTTATTCAAAAGGGGGTTATTTCCTCACATCGAAGAGGAAGAGTCCCATATTATTATCCGATAAAAACAAAAAAAGAGTATGAGCAGGATGGAGCACAGGGCATTTTGGATGCTCTTTATGAGGGGTCAATAAGAAATTTTTTTGCTGCTCTATACGCAGAAGGGAAAATGCCTCAGGAAGATCGAAATTCTTTGAAGGAATGGCTGGATAATCAATAATTATGGATAATTTTGTTGTATGGGATTATCTTTTTGTCACAATGCTGTCTCTGAACATAATAGCCGGAAGTGTATATCTTTTGTTCAGAGGACTGCTGAATCTGGCGAAGGAACAGATAAGCGAAAATCTGAGATATATTGTTTGCATTGCTGTTATGCTTCTGTTTTTGATTCCGTTTTATCAGCTGCTGCCTGCTGTGTCAGCTTTTATGGAAACGGCTTCTTCCTCAGCAGACAGTCAGACAGCCCAGTTTGATTCAGAAGTGGATTTTGAGCAAAAACTCAATTATACTCAAAATAATAAGCAGAAGGCAAATTTTTTCTCCATAGTCTATAATGTTAAAAGCGGCTTTTTGCCCATATGGTCTGTGGGAGCACTTTCGCTGGCATTGTGGTATATTATTGTGTTTTTAAAATTTCGACAGGGAATTTTAAAAAATAACAGCATATCTGTTTCTGACGATCTTCAAAAAATAGCAGATTCCTGCGCCAGAGAATGTAAAATCAGGCAGCGCCCCATCCTAAAAGTTGTTTTTGGGCTTGAAGGACCTGTTCTTGCGGGCTTTTTCAGCCCCATAATTGCAATTCCCTCCCGGGAAATTTCTTTATCGGATGCCCCCTTGATTTTAAGGCATGAATTGATACATTTCAAGCGCCATGATCTTTGGTGGAAGCTTTTGGGTGTTCTTGTCAAAATTATTTATTGGTACAATCCTGTTGTATGGATGTTAGCCAGGGATTTTGAATTCTGTGCTGAAACCTCCTGCGATGCCAAGGTGGTTGAGAAGCTTGACCGCAGCGGCAGAAAACATTACGGCTATCTCTTAATTTCGTATTCACAGCCAAGGAATGATTTCAGGCATATGCCGGGAATTTCTTTTACACCTGCACACAATAAACTTAAAAGGAGAATTTCTATTATGCTTAATAAGAATAAGGGCAAAAAAGTAATCGCCTGTGCAATTGTATGCACGTTAGCTGTAAGCAGCCTTGCCATGTCTGCGTTTGCGGCAAAAAATCAGGAAAGTGTTCAGAATGCTGTAAAGGCAGCAGCTGTCAATCCAATGTCTTCATCTGACACAATAGATTATGGCAACAGATGGAATTCTGAAAATTATCACTGCAGAAGAGGAGAAAACGGCCCAAGAAATGGCGGATATTGCTATCAGAGAAATTTTGAGGATCGTCCGTTTTGCAGAAATTATTGCCGCTAAAATGTTAAATACACTGTTTTTGTAAAAATACAAACAGTATAGTTTTATTTGTAAAAGGTGCTGTCTTTTTTTGGAAGGAGCACCTTTTATCTGCCTTTAAAAGCCATATTGCAAATTTTTTTCAGTTTTAGACAATCTTAAACTTTTCCTGCTTTTTTTATTTCCAAACAGTTACAAATTAAAATTGCGTTTTGTGCAATAATTATATATAGTCAGGAATATATGATAGTTTACTTGTCATATATTATCAATA
>JAHHUC010000008.1 GCA_020024215.1 Oscillospiraceae bacterium
CTTTTAACCGAAAAAATTGAAAACCGGCAAATTCCATGCTATAATTTTTCCATAAAAGCCTTTTAGTTACAAATAGTGCAAATATTTTATTTAAGGGGGCTTTTTGTCACTGTCCGTTTTTACTGAACCTGTTCATACGCCGATTTAACAGAGGTTCCGGATAAAATGGTAAGCACATGGGTATTTAAAACAAAGCTCAGCCCTTTGGATTTTGCAAAGGATCTGCTCAGCAAAGGCATAGGAAACCGCCAAAGTTTGGAAGAGAATATTTCTGTTATTGAAAGCAGCATAAAAATTCTTAGCTGCACGGAGTATTTCTAAAGAAAATAAAGAAAAAGCTGTATTTCTTTTATGAATATCAATACCATTTGTATATATTAAAACGGAGATGACATTTTGTATTAAAAAACCGTGTGCGCTCATAATCTGAAATTTATATCAGGGGGAGGTACTTTCATATATGATGTATTATAAGCAGTCACAGGACTGCACTGTCAAAATGCTTATGGAGCTTATGACAAGTGAGGCGGAAAAAAATCCTCATTGGAAATTGCAGGAGCTTTTATCACTTTGCAGGAATATGGAATTTATTGTTGATGATCCCATGAATGCAGATTATTCGGACATTACATATCTTGTTTTGGCAGAGCTTTTCTGCGAAATCAAAGAAAGCGGCAGCTTTTCAGGTACAAAAAACACACTTTGCAATATAGAATCTTTTACTATGGATGAAGACTCCAAGGCAGAAATTATCTCTGTATTAAATGATCTTATGAGCCAAAAGCTCCATGACCGCACCAGAATGCTGATAAAGCAGTGGGAAAAAGAGGGCACCTTGCACAAGTGGCTTTCTCATGCAGAACAATTGAAAAATGAGATAATGGATGAAATTCCTCAAAGCTCTTATGTCGGTGTAGATGATGCAGAGGCTTATATTGAAAATAACAAAAAAAGCAAAAAGCGCAGAAAGAGAAAAAAGAAGGGCTTCTTTTTCTTTCTGCTGCTCATTTTTATATGGCTGTCACTTTATGTTGTTGTAAATGGTGCAGCGGCTGTTTGCAGTGTTGTAAATCTTAAATTAAACGGGGTTAGAGCAAAGGCAGAGGTCATCCAAAGTGCCTGTGAAATAAAACCGCAAAGTGTACCGGGAATTAAGCCAAACTCCGGCTTTTCTTATTTTGAAATTGTAAAATTTACCGATAAAAGCGGTCGGGAGATAAGCTCTCATCTTCATGCAAAAAACGGTGGAGAAGAAAGCTATAATATAGGTGAAAGGCTGGAAATATATTATAACCCAAAAGCTCCGGCACAGATTTGTGATGCCGATTCCGATGCACAGCTTATAAAGGGCATTTTTATACTGCTCTTTGGTCTTTTGTTCTTTTGGCTGTTTTCCCTTTTAATCAAGGGCTATTTTTCATCAATGGGTACTATTGGCACAGTTAAGTCTCTCTTTTATAAGCTTGCGCTTTTTGTTTTGGCTTTAGGCTTTTTTGTTTATCAGAATATATACCCGCTTTACCGTTATTTCCCATCATCAGATGAAGAGGAGCATATAAATTCTGAGGGAATAATGCTCTCAAAAGAAAATATGAAGCCGTTTTCGGGTAGGATAAAGACTTGTACAGATGACAGCCTTTCCATATATTCATATAAGGACGGACTGCTTGACGGACTTTATGTGGTTTATCATAACGGAGCTGTGAAGGAGGCAGGTCACTGGATTAAGGGCAAGCAGAATGGATTGTTTCTGCTTTATACACCCACCGGTATTTTGATTGATTACGGCAATTTTGAAAACGGAGAGCGACATGGCATCACACGCCAGTTTGATCCTGAGGATGGCAGCCTTTTGGTTGATGCAAGCTATAATAAGGGAAATTTAGACGGCATATACACACAGTATTACCCCGGCTTCGGCGGTACAGCAGCGGTTCTTAACTATGACAACGGAATACTCGAAGGGCCTGCCTTCCAATATTATGCAGACGGTCAAATTCAGATAGAGATGAATTATGAAAACGGTGTGCCCAACGGTGCATATAGGTCCTATTATCCCAACGGACAGCTTCAAGCTGACGGAAGGCTGGAAAATGGTGCTTTCAGCAGTGATACAAAATTATATTCTGAAAATGGGGAGCCTTTGGGAACGGCCTTGGAGCAGCGGAATAACAGCAAAAGCGGCATATTTGAGGAGGAAGAAGAAATCAGCATATATGAATTGGATGAAAAGGCCTAGATGCCTGCCCTGCATGAAGCCTTGGATATGATAAATGCAGCACTTGCTCAAGCTTTGACAGCAAATTTCTTTGCAGGAAGCTGTAATTGAAAGTATGCCAATGGGCAATCGGAGGATTTTCCACAAAGAAAATTCGGGTTTGTTGAAAAAAGCGATATCGGCAAAAGCCAAATATCGCTTTTTTTCTTTACCAGTCGCTTATATGTGCAGATTTCATAGCGTGGAAAATTCTTTTTTTGAAGCCCGGCTCCAAAGCCTCTCTTTCCTTTATAAATTCCTTCATATCCTGTCTTTTTGTTGTTCCGTCAATGGGGCATTTGGACTTCACAACAGGGAACAGGCCCTGTGAAGCAGCTCTTACAGCCTCTTTTTCCGGCATATATATCATAGGTCTTATCATTGTTATATCCCTTATGGAAAGATAGGATACAGGCTGAAAGCAGGCGATTCTGGCCTCGACAGACAGGTTCATGAGAAAGGTTTCGATTGCATCATCCATATGATGTCCCATAGCCAGCTTGTTGCAGCCGTTGTTTTTTGTCTCCTCGTGAAGTATGCCTCTTCTCATTTTTGCACACAGAGAGCAGGGGCTTTTTTCCTTTCTTTCGTCAAAGACAATCTCTCCTATCCGTGTCCTGCGCACAACGTGCTCTATGTTTAGATTTTCGCAGTATTTTGTTATGGGTGAAAAATCCATCCTGCCGTTGGGAAAGCCCATCTCCAAAGTTATTGCCACAAGAGAAAAATCCTTGCCCAAAAATCTTCTAAGACCTGCAAGGCCTGACAAAAGCACCATAGAATCCTTGCCGCCTGACACACCCACCGCAATTTTGTCGCCGTCCTCTATCATGTTGTAATCAAGAATGGCGCGTTTCATATAACCCATGATTTTCTGCATATTTCTGTTCTCCTTGAAAATAAAAAGAGCATATTCAAAGCAAAGCTTGAACACGCCCTTAAGAGTTTATATTCTGACTTAAATAAAAATGTATATCTGCTTAAAAGCTTTAGCAGGCACATGATAACACATTTTCTTTTTTTTGGCAATATTTTTTTCTTTTCTAAAATGCCGTTTTTATAAAACCGTCCACCAGGTCGTTGAGGTGATAAAAGGCCTTGGCAGTTCCTATGGCAACACAGTCTGAGGGGTTTTCAGCCATTTTTACATAAAGCTTGGTTCTTTGCGACAAAAGCTCACTGAAGCCCTTAAGCTGAACGGAGCCTCCTGTAAGCGTGATTCCGTTGGCATAGATGTCGGCAGAAAGCTCAGGAGGTGTTATTTCCAAAACAGATTTAACCAGGGCGATAATCTCCTCAAGACTTTCAGAGGCGGCAGAGGAAAGCTCAGAGCATAAAACATCCAGCTTTCTGGGCAGACCTGTCTGAAGATCTCTGCCCTTGAGAACAACAGTTCCCACCGCCTTATCTGCAATGGCATAAACTCCCTCTATTTTGGCTTTTTCAGCCATTTTTTCACCTATTGCAAGGCGATAGTTGTCCTTTACATATCTGACAATGGCTCTGTCTATGCTCTTTCCTGCGGTTTTAAGAGATTTTTTGCAAACTATTCCGTTAAAGCTTAAAACAGCGGCATCGCTGGTTCCTCCGCCTATATCAAGAATCATCTTTCCGTCAGGCTCTGAAATATCCATACCTGCGCCGAGAGCAGCTGCAACCGGCTCTTCTATGAGAAAAACTGATCTTGCCCCGGCTGCTTGGGCAGCTCCTACCACGGCGTTGGTTTCCACCTCTGTTATTCCGCCGGGGACGCATATGATCACCCTCGGCTTTATAAGCTTTCCGCCGTAAATTTTTTTGATAAAGGAGGAGATCATCTCCTGTGTAAGTATATAATCTGATATGACGCCATTGTCCATAGGCATCACAGCCTCTATGGTTCCCGGTGTTTTTCCCAGCATGGAAAAGGCCTCTTTTCCAACCGCTATCACCTTGTTGGAGACGGTGCTTTGCGCTATGACCGACGGCTCATTGAGAAGAAGCTGTCCCTCAGGTGAATATATTACCACATTGGCGGTTCCCAAATCTATTCCTATATCATAATTTGCCATATCTAATGTTCCTCTCTCCTTTTTGTAGAAGCTATGCTCAATGCTAAAACTTTGTCTGCGCCGTTTTTTGTCAGTATGTCGGCTGCTCTTGTAATTGTTGCGCCTGTTGTTATAACATCGTCAACAATTATTATGTTGCCGCCAAGCTGCTCATTTTTGTCTATAAAGGAGAGGGCGGCATTTTGAAATCTCTCTTTTCTCTTTAAATCGTGCTGAAATTTTTCGGTGTAAATTTTTTCTATGGGCGGATCTATAAGCCTTTTGCCGGTTTTCTGTGCAAGGCGAAGGGCCAGGGTATATGCCATATTATGCCCTCTTTTTTGAATTTTTTCACTCTCCATGGGAATATAGGTTATAAACGGAAAGCAATCATCAATAGGAAAGCTGTCCAAAACGCTTTTTAAAAGAGACGCAAAATTGTCCCCTAGGATTTCATCATTGTCAGATTTGAACCTTTTGATATATGTTATGGCCGCGCCCTCATAAAAGCAGGCAGAAAGAATTTTGTAAACAGATGGGGATAAATCTTGGCATATGCAGCTTTCAAAGGGCTTACTGCACCTTGGGCACAGCTCCTTAAATTTTAAGGGGTAATCCTCTGTGCAGTCTTTGCATATAAAATCGGGATATTGTGCTAAATCATGACAGAAAATGCATTTTTTAGGAAAAATGAGATCCGCAGCTATGCTTTTTATATTTCTCATTTTACACCTCTATAAGCTGGGATAAAAGTGTATAGCGCAAGGTTTTTCTGTCATTATTAACCATTTCTGCCACAGTTGCTTCACTTCCCACAATTATAAGAAGCTTTTTCGCCCTTGTCACTGCGGTGTAAAGAAGGTTTCTGAAATGAAGCTTTTTATGGCTGCCCATAAGAGGTATTATGACGGCCTCAAATTCGCTTCCCTGACTTTTGTGGATGGTAACAGCATAAGCAGGCTCCAGCTGGGACAAAAGGTCAAAGGGATATATGCACAGCCTGTCCTCAAATTCCACCAGCATATTTTTACCTGCGCTGTCAATGGCTTTTATTGTGCCTATATCGCCATTGAACACTCCCAGACCGTCCTCGCCGTCTCTTTTCTGCCAAAGCATATCATAGTTGTTTTTTGTCTGCATAACCTTGTCGCCCTCGCGGAAAATATACTGCCCGAAGGAATGTTGGGCCTTTTGCTGTGAGGGAGGGTTTATGGCATCTTGCAGAAGGCTGTTAAGATGAATTGTGCCCGTTGGGCCCTGCCTTCCCGGGCAAAGCACCTGAATATCGGCTGTCGGGTTCAGCTTGTAGGCATTGGGCAGCCTTCTTGCATAAAGGTCGCACACCAAGGAGGCGCATTTGTCAGGAGAATATCTTTTCATAAAGAAAAAGTCGGAATCCACCTTGCTTAAATCGGGCATGATGCCTCTTACAATAAGGTGGGCGGATGTGACTATAAGGCTTTTCTGCGCCTGTCTGAAAACCTTTGTAAGGTGAACACAGGAAATTTTTTCGGATGAAATCAAATCCTTAAGCACATTTCCTGCACCCACCGAGGGCAGCTGATCCGGGTCCCCCACCATAATAAGCCTGGTGGAAAGCCGAAGGGCTTTTAAAAGGGAGGCAAAAAGCTTTATATCCACCATGGACATCTCATCAATTATCACTGCATCTGCCTTCAGGGGATTCTTTTCATCATGTATAAATTTAGGACAGCTTACATTGCTGCCATAATCCACCTCCAAAAGCCGGTGGACCGTCTTTGCCTCTTTTCCTGTCACCTCGCTTAGCCTTTTTGCGGCCCTGCCTGTGGGTGCAGCAAGAAGCACCTTCATTTTTTTCTGTCCAAAAAGCCGGATTATGCCCTGCAAGGTGGTGGTTTTGCCTGTTCCGGGCCCTCCTGTGAGAATCATTATGGAGTTATCACAGGCTTTTTTTATTGCCTCCTTCTGAATGGCATCATATTTTATGCACAGCTCATTTTCAAGTGAGGCTATTTCCTCATCGGAGGTCTTTTCCGTATTTGTTCCCACAGAAAGCATTATGGAAAGCCTGCCTGCGGCATAATCCTCTGCCGCATACTGCTCGGGGAGATATATGTAGGAAATATCCTCAAAATTTCTCTCGATCAGCTTGTTTTCCTCCAGAAGAATATCTATGGCAGGCCCTGTTTTTTCTTCATCTATTGAAAGCAGGGCGGAGGTGGTGGGGATAAGCTTATCCTTTGGTATGCAGGAATGTCCGTTTTTAAGGTTGTGGCTCAAAACAAAAAGAACGGCGCCCTTTATCCTGCATATGTCCTCAGAGGAAAAGCCGAGGCTGTCGGCAATTACATCCGCCTTTTGAAATGGGACGCCTATCTCCTCACAGCATATGCAGTAGGGGTCCTCGGTTATCATTTCCTTTGCACACTGTCCCCATTTTTTAAATATGGCAACAGAAAAGGAGGTGTCTATATCATAAACTGCCAGAAAGGATATGAGCGCTCTTATGCCCACCAGATTTTTAAATTCCTCTCCGATTTTTTCAGCCTTTTCTGCGGTTATGCCCTTTACCTCCTTGAGGCGAAGAGGCTCCTCCTCCATTATCCTCAAGGTTTCTCTTTTAAATGTGCCGACTATCCTGTTTGCAAGAACAGGGCCTATGCCCTTTACAGCCCCAGATGACAGATATCTTAAAATTTCACTTTCTCTCTCAGGCATTATATGCTCTATCAAGCAGGCCTTGAACTGCCTGCCGTATGTGGGGTGGTTTATAAAGGAGCCCTCGGCTCTTATCTGCTCCCCTGCGGCTATTCCCACCACGTTTCCCACAACTGTAAGAAGCTCATCATTGCAGGAAATTTCCATGACAGTGTAGCCGTTTTCCTCGTTGTGAAACATAACAGCTTCAACCGCTCCGCCTATCACTATCTTTTCTTGTTCCATAACGACGATACCTCCTTAAAAGCAATATGCCTGACATGTCTTTCATTATAACATAAAATGAGCAAAATAAACATAAAAGACTTTTAAAACTTGGAAATTTGCAGAATAATTTTGAGGCAGCTGCAATTTTTAGAGAAATGTCTAAAAAATTATTAACTATTTGTCTGTTTAGCTCATTTACAATGAATATCTGCAAGAGTATAATCAATTAAGCAATACAGAGTAGGGCATTTGGCGTAAAGTGTCAGCCGAACGGGGAGTTGTCGGCAGGACGAAGATTTAAAATCGCGGTCAAATGCCTGCATCCCGCTGTCTTATATTGAGAGTAAGAGCCTTCTTGATATAACCCAGCAATTATATTAAGGAGGTATTTTTATATGGAAAATTCAGTAAGCACAGAAAAAATGCTGTTTTCAAGCCCATTTTCAGGGCAATATTGGAAGGTGGCATCAAATGAGCTGAAATCTGTCAGAATGATAATAATAGCAGCTATTTTTATAGCTCTGAGAACCGCTATGGGAAGATTTTTCATACCCCTGCCTGTGATGGGCGGTCAGAGAATCTACTTCACATTCTTTATAAATGCGTTGGGAACTGTTATTTACGGCCCTGTTGTCGGCGGTCTTGCCAGCGCAGTAAGCGATCTTATAGGGGCTGTCTTTTTCCCAACCGGACCTTTCTTCATAGGATATACCATAACCTCGTTTATGGGCTCGTTCATATATGGGCTGTTCCTTTATAAAACAAAAATTTCCGTTGCAAAGCTTTTTTGTGCAAAGCTTACAGTCAACGCCTTTGTAAATGTGCTTTTGGGAAGCCTGTGGCCCTTGATGATGAACAAAACCTTTACCCTCCCCATGCTTTTAACAAGCATGATAGCCAGAACACCAAAAAATATTATTATGCTTCCTATCGAAACTGTTATAATGTATCTTTTCTTCTCTCTCGTCCTTCCCATATTAAAGAGGGAAAAGCTTATAAAGGTGCTGCCCTATGATAAGAAGATAGGCTGGTTTTGATAAAGACGCAGTTTAAGAAAAGCATAATTTTATAAAGGCTCTTTACTTTTCTTATAAAAAGAGGATGGCAGACTTAAAAAATCTGCCATCCTTATTTTTATGATATGGAATTTGAAAAATCATTTTCCTCTGCCAGCTTAATGCCTAAATCAAATGCCTTCAAATTCAAATCTGCAAATTGGGGCTTTACGTTTTTGACAATAATATCATGCCAGCTGATATGCTCCAGCCCCATGATTTTTACAGTGCTTCCCAATAAAATAACATTCATGCACTTGGAGGTTCCCAGATTTTCTGCCTCGCTGTAAGCATCAAAGGATATGGTTCTGCATTTTTCCTTCAAGGATGAGATGATGCCCTTTGGATAGGGGCATTTTCCCAGTATTACAGGAAGTCCGGGTATTTTGGAATCTGACACAATGACTATTCCGTCCTTTTTTAGATACGGAAGATTTCTCATGGCCTCCATCTGCTCAAAGGAGACTATGACATCAGCTCTGCCCTTTTCAATTACAGGGCTTAACACATTGCTTCCGTAGCGAACATGGGAGGAAACGCTTCCGCCTCTTTGGCTCATTCCGTGAATTTCGCTCATTTTGACATCATAGCCGGATTCCATAAGACCTATGGTGAGAATTTTTGCGGCGAGTATGGTTCCCTGTCCGCCTACACCGACCAGAAGAATACTTTTTGTATCCATAGCTAAATTTCCTCCTTTACAATGGCTTTGACAGGGCAGATCTGGCTGCATACCGAGCATCCTGCACACATATCCCGGTCTATTACCGATTTTTTGCTCTCTTGGTCAAAGGATATTGCGGGACATCCGGCTGTAAGGCACTTTTTGCAGCCTATGCAGGATTCTGCAACGGTGTATTTATCCTTAAACGCATCCGGAAATTCTTCCTTATCCATAAGCGACATTTTTTTAAGCACACAAGGATATCTGGTGATTATGACAGACGGCTCATCCTTTATTGCCAGAGCATTGTCGATAGCTTTGTTCATTTCATCGAGCCTGTTGGGGTCAACAATAAATATGTGCTTTATTCCTATGGCCCTGCAAAGCCCCTCAATATTTATAGCCACGGTTTCCTCTCCGTTTATGGTGTAGCCGCTGCCGGGGTTCTGCTGATGGCCTGTCATTCCGGTTATCCTGTTGTCCAAAATGACGGATATGGTGTTGGATTTATTGTAAACCACATTTATAAGCGAGTTTATGCCGGTGTGGAAAAATGTAGAATCGCCTATGACTGCAACAACCCTCTTTTTATTGTCCTTAACCATGTCAAAAACCTGCTGCGCTCCGTGTCCTGCGGAAATGGAAGCACCCATACAGATATTGACATCCATAGCGTTGAAGGGCTGTGCAAAGCCCAGTGTATAGCAGCCTATATCTCCGGAGACGACAACGTCCTTTCTCTTGCCTATCTCATAGAAAAAGCCTCTGTGAGGACATCCTGCACAAAGCATAGGCGGGCGGGCAAGCACCTTGTCCTCATCACAGCACAGGGCTGAAAGCTCCTCATTTCCCAGTGCTTTTCTCAAAACATCAGGGGTCATTTCTCCGCAGAAGGGGAACACATCCTCAACCTTAAAGCCCAATGCTCTTACAGTATCCTTTATGTAGGGGTCATTCTCCTCCACCACATATATTTTTTCTTTGCCCTCACAGAATTTTGCAATGAGCTTCTGAGGCATAGGATTTGTAAAGCCCAGCTTCAGATAGGAGCTTTCATTTCCAAACACCTCTTTTGCATAATAAAAGCACATACCCGAGGCTATCACACCTATGCTTTTGCCGTCGTTTTCAATTCTGTTAAGTGGGGTGTCTTCAGAAAAGTCCTTCAGCTCATTCATTCTATTTTCAACCCTTATTCTCATAGGTCTTGAGAGGGCAGGAACAGTGATGGTTCTTGTTATGTCCTTTTTATATTCCTTTATCGGTATTTCTTTTCTTTCCCCTGCATCCACAATTCCCTTTGAATGACAGACTCTGGTTGTCAGTCTGACTATGACAAGCGTGTCATATTTTTCGGAAATTTCAAAAGCCATTTTGACCATATCCAGACATTCCTGGCTGTCAGCCGGCTCAAGAAGGGGAACCTTTGCCATTTTTGCGTAATATCTGTTGTCCTGCTCGTTCTGAGATGAATGTTGTCCCGGCTCGTCGGCTGTTATGATCACAAAGCCGCCGTTTACGCCCATATATGCAAATGTGAACATGGGATCTGCGGCAACATTCATACCCACATGCTTCATGGAGGCTATTGTTCTGGCACCTGCTAAAGAAGCGCCGCAGCAGCTTTCCACAGCCACCTTTTCATTCGGTGCCCATTCGCACTTGATTTCCTTGAATAAAGATAGGTTTTCCATTATTTCCGTAGAGGGTGTTCCCGGGTAAGCAGAAGCAAAGTGACAGCCTGCCTCCCACGCTCCCAAGGCTACGGCTTCATCGCCTGTAAGTAATTTTTTCATGAAGAGCATCCTTTCAAAAAGTTTGTGTTTAAAGCTTTGTTATAGTATAAAATAAACAAAAACTTTCGTCAATACTACGCTTTAAATACCAAAAGCTTACAAATAAAGTAGTTCATCACAGAAATGATTGTGCTATCAACAAATTTTGCGATTCCGCTTTTCATTTTTATGATATCCACCAAAAAATACAGTATTCCCATGTCAGCTATGCACGAAAAAACTCTTCCTCCTATAAATTTTAAAATTTCCTTTGCCTTTTCTTTTCCCTCCTTTGAGGGCGAGGGAAACACAAATTTTCTGTTTAAAAAATAGGCGATTACAACACCTATGGCAAAGGCTGCAAAGTTGGAGGCGAGATAATTCAGTTTAAATATATTCTTCAAAGCAAAATATATGCATACGTTGCTTCCGCCGGAAATTGCCCCTGCCGCGGCATATTTAAAGGTTTCCCAATTCAGATACTTTTTCATGAGATAATTTATTTTTTTCATTCTTACAACTCCCTTGCACATATATTATACAGCAAAACCTGTGAAAAAAGTTTTTATTGCGAAAATATTTATATAAAAATGGGCAATATTGATTTTATACCAAATAAAATCTATAATCTGTTGAATATGCAGCTAAAAAATATTATAATGAATATGTATTGCAAATAATGGGGGGAATTATATGTATTTTTCCGCAAATGTCTTATTTCCGCTTCAGAACGGAAGCGATATAAGAGGCGTGGCAATGGAGGGTGAAAACGAGATAAATCTCACACCTGAGATAGTAAGGACTATTGGGGCATCCTTCGGAAGATGGGTTGCACAAAAGACAGGCAAAACCTGCGACAAGCTTAAAATAGGCGTAGGAAGCGATTCCAGAGTTACAGGAAAAACCTTGAAGAAGGCTTTTCTCGACGGGGTTCTCTCGGTGGGCGCAGAGGCATTTGACTGCTCGATGGCATCAACTCCTGCCATGTTCATGTCAACGGTTTTTCCGCAGTCGGAATTTGACGGAGCCTGCATGGTGACTGCCAGCCATATGCCCAAGGACAGAAACGGGCTGAAGTTCTTTACACGCGAGGGCGGATTGGAAAAGGAAGACGTAAGGCTTATTTTGACAAATGCCATAGGTCAGGAGCCTAAGATGGTTGTTGCAGACAGTGAGAATTTTGACCTTATGACACTTTACTGTGAGCATCTTAAAAAAATCATCATAAGCGGTGTGGGCACAAATGAAAGACCTCTTGAAGGCCTTAAAATAGTGACTGATGCCGGAAACGGAGCAGGCGGCTTTTATGCTTTGAGGGTTTTAGAGCCCTTAGGGGCAGATATCAAGGGAAGTCTTTACCTTGAGCCTGACGGCAGCTTTCCAAACCATGTGCCAAACCCTGAAAACAGGGAGGCTATGGCAGCTGTAATAAGGGCAACTGTTGAAAACAAGGCTGATCTGGGGCTTATTTTTGACACAGATGTGGACAGAGCCTCTGCTGTATTGGAGGACGGAACACCTGCCTCAAAGGATAATCTCATAGCGCTTTTGGCAGCACTTCTCAGAGAGCAGACACCCCACTGCACCATAGTCACCGATTCTGTGACATCAGACAGGCTCACAGATTTTTTAAACAATGAGCTTAAAATAACTCATCACAGGTTCAAAAGAGGTTACAGAAATGTTATAAATGAGGCTATAAGCCTGAATGAAAAGGGAGTTTTGGTTCCCCTTGCCATTGAGACCTCAGGTCACGGCGCCTTTAAGGATAATTTCTTTTTGGATGACGGCGCCTACATAGCAGCAAAGCTGGTCATTGCTCTTGCAAGGGCAAAGAACAGCGGCAAAAGCCTTGAAAGCTACATAGAGAAGCTGACTCCTGCATACGAGAGCTTTGAGGCGAGAATGAAGATAGCAAGAGAGGATTACAGAGAGTATGGGGATGAGGTGCTGAGAGTATTCAAGGAAAATGCTCGAAAATCCGGCATAAAGGTTGTTACACCCTCCTATGAGGGAGTCAGGCTCTCTTTCAAAAACGGCTGGCTTCTTTTGAGAAAGTCCCTGCATGAGCCTCTTCTTCCTTTAAATGCAGAGGGAACAGAAGAGGGCGCTCTGGATGAAATAATATCAAAGGCCGCAGGTCTTTTGAAGGAATTCAAGGATTTGGATCTCAGCTCACTTAAAAGATAGTTTTAAAAGAAAGGTTTGACAAAGATGACACTGGAAAACGAAAAGGAAATAAGTCTTTTTGCCGCTAGGGTAAGGCTTGCAGGCCTTCGCATGGTTTATAAGGCCGCTTCCGGTCATATAGGAGGCTCCCTCTCCTCAACAGATATTCTGTCTGTTTTGTATGTAAATCACATGAATGTAAGAACCGATGATCCCACATGGGCAGATAGGGACAGATTCGTTCTTTCAAAGGGCCACTGCACACCGGCTCTTTACCCCACGCTCTCCTATAAGGGCTTTTTCCCCGAGGAGGAGCTTTCAAATTTCAGAAGCATAGAGCACCATATGTCCGGCCATGCCGAAATGCACTATGTAAAGGGTGTGGATATGTCCACAGGCTCCTTGGGACAGGGCATTTCCGCAGCAGTCGGTATGGCAGTTGCAGGAAAGCTTGACGGCAAATCTTACAGGGTTTACTGTCTTTTGGGCGACGGAGAAATTGAAGAGGGCCAGGTTTGGGAGGCCTGTATGTCCGCTTCAAAATATGACCTTGACAACCTCTGCCTCATTGTGGATGTAAACGGACTTCAGATAGACGGAAGGACAGAGGATGTAATGCCCTCTGAGCCTTTGGATTTAAAATTCAAGGCCTTCGGCTTCAATGTGCTGAAGATAGACGGCCATGACCTTTCCCAGATTGACAGAGCCTTCCAGAAGGCAAGCTCTGTAAAGGGAGTGCCCACCGTTATTTTGGCAAAGACTGTAAAGGGCAAGGGTGTCTCCTTTATGGAAAACGATGCAGCCTGGCACGGAAAGGCTCCCGATGAGGAAAAGTTTGCCATCGCAGAAAAAGAGCTTTTGGATAAAATTGATGAACTGGAGGGCAGATAACAATGGGAGATATTGCAACAAGAAAGGCATATGGGGATGCGCTTTGCAAATTGGCAGAGCAGTACCCCGAGCTTATAGTTTTGGACGCTGATCTTTCAGGCGCCACAATGACCAAGGATTTTTCAAAAGCATACCCCGATAGATTTCTCAATATGGGCATTGCAGAATGTAATATGACAGGTGTGGCAGCAGGTTTGGCTGCCTGCGGCAAAATGCCCTTTATAAATTCCTTTGCCATGTTTTCTGCCGGCAGAGCCTATGAGCAGGTCAGAAACTCCATATGCTATCCTCACCTCAATGTCAAGGTTATAGGCTCTCACGGAGGTCTTTCCGTAGGCGAGGACGGAGCCACACATCAGTGCATAGAGGATTTTTCTCTCATGAGAACAATTCCCGGCATGACGGTTCTGTGCCCCTGTGATGCCTTTGAAATGGAAAAGGCAGTAAAGGCGCTTTTGGATTTTGAAGGCCCTGCCTATATGAGATTGGGCAGACTTGCAGTTGAGACAGTCACAGATAAGATTGACAGCTACAAATTTGAGCTGGGTAAGGGAGTCACACTGAAGGACGGAAATGATGTTGCCATTATTGCTGTCGGAATGATGGTTCAGATGGCTTTGAAGGCGCATGAAATTTTAAAGGAGCAGGGTATTTCTGCAAGAGTGATTGATATGCATACAATCAAGCCCCTTGACAGGGAAATTGTTCTGAAGGCTGCAAGAGAGACAGGTGCCATTGTAACAACAGAGGAGCACAATATCTTAGGCGGCTTGGGAAGTGCGGTGTGCGAGGCTGTTTGTGAGGAGTGTCCCGTTCCTGTTTTAAGGCATGGCGTAAATGATGCCTTCGGACGTTCCGGCAAGGCACAGCTGGTGCTTAAGGCATATGATCTTACACCTGAAAAGATTGCAGAATATGCAAAAAAAGCAGCTGCATTAAAAAAATAAATGCATGAGAAAAGACGGATAAGCTCCCTTTAAAGGGCTGCCTTCCGTCTTTTTAAGTTTTTTGCAAAATTTTCTCAAGTCTGCTTTGTTGTGGCAGATGAAGCTGCTTTCTTACCTTATTTTTCATAAGCATACCTTCATCTGCCAAATTTTTAAAGCTCGGCTTACATCACATAGCTTATTGCATTGATGACCTTTGTGTCCGAATTATTTGTAAGTTCTGCAATTTGAGACTGCATATCACTTTCTGAAAATTCCATGCTGTCTTGCTGAAATATCTTTATTTCACCTACATCCTTGCATATCATAGCTATGGCATCTGACTGCTCCTTGCTGCATTTTACCATACAGCAGTCCTTTATTTTCAGGCGCTCCATAATAAGCTCTTTGTCAATGTCGCTGTCAAGCTCTGCTATCATGCAGTCGCTTATATCCAATTCCGACTGCTCAAGCATCCATTTTGTCACCCTTATATATTGTCTGTCGCATATGCAGCCTGTTTTGCTGCTGATAATATTTATATCTCCGGTTATCTTTTCAAGCATATCGGAGAATTTTTCGCTTCTCTCTTTAGGCACAATTGCGTCACCGTTTATAGAGAGATATTCTAAGGAATCCAGACAGTCCTTTTCAAAGGGCACAGTTACATCGCCTATGACATACAGCTTTTTGCCATATTTTCTCACAGCGGCTTCATCCAGCACAATATTGCCTTCAGCAACGGATGTTCCGTCAGGAACTATTACAAATTCTGCTCTTTCATCAATAAGGCTTAAAAATTCCTCCACCTTTGATTCTGAAATGATTACCTCATTGCAGGAGAAGGAGGCACCCTTTTCCTTTAGCTCCTGTGCGTTCAGCTTAGGGTCTACCATTATCATCCGCTTTGAGGACCAGTAAAGTGCATTTTTTGCCCTTAATGAAAAAAGGCGGTCAACAACGGCGTTTTTCTTTAAGATGATGGCATCATCCGGATGGCAGGCGGATTTTCCGTTTACCGTCATGTGGTTGAGATAAGAGCTCATGCTTTCAGGATAAAGAACAGAGCCGTTTACTATGATAGCTGCACACTGCTTCAAATAATTTTCAGTGTTTGCCCCTATGGCAACAGAGCCGTTGACCATGAGGATGATTCTCTCAGACGGTATTTTGTCGGTGCTTTTTATTTCGATGCGGCCGTTGATGACAGAAAGCCTTACATTCTCCTCAGTTTCAATCATGTTGGCGCACTCTAAAGTGATAGGCATTTTGTTTAAAAACGCCTTTCCGGATTGGTTTGTCACCACAGAGGCTGCGTGTATGGTTATATTTTCATACTGGGAATAATTTTCCTCTACGGCGTTTCTTACATCACAGCTTGCAGAATTGATGACCAATTTTTTCTTCATAACAGATCCTCCTTAAAAATCAATGTTGGCTTTGAGCTTTTTTCGACAGCGTGACAGCTTGGAACGTATTGTTCCGGGAGGTATTTTCAGCATCTCGGAAATTTCCGCAGCAGTATATCCTTCAATGTATCTGAGGCAAAACAGCAGTCTTTCATCCAAGCTTACGCTTTGCAGCAGCATATCGCTTTCCACTTCATCAAACTGCCCCTCTGTTTCATCCTGATACCTCAGGCTTTGGATATATTCATTTTCCATATTTTTTCTTCTGTAACGATCAAAAAGGAGATTTTTGAATGTCCTGTAAAGCCAGGCGCGCTGCTTGCCGGCGGTTAGGCCTTCAAGCACTTCACAGTTGATGAGCGCTTTTATGAATGTCTCCTGTGCCAGATCCTCAGACAGCTCCTTACTGAAGGTCATATGGATTCCGTATGCGACCAACTCCCGATAGTGGGTTTTGTAAAGCTCCTCCCACAAGGTTTTCACCTCCGTTTCTGATATGATAACGAATGGCAGATGTCATCTGTTGCATTATTTTTATTATTTTTTTATTTATAACATGATTTTAGGCTTTTTTAAAGCTATGCTGCAAAAGGGGCTTCTTTAAAACGACTGTGTACAGTGAATGGAAAAATTTATCCGCATCACTTTTTTATGCTTATGAGCGCTATCCTTTATTTGATTATTTGTGCTTGCTATGCTATAATGGATGATTGAAAATGGAAAAGACATATATAAAGGTAGAAATATGATAATTTTAGGAATAGACCCGGGGTATGCCATTGTAGGCTGCGGAGTAGTTGATGCACATAGCGGAAGATGCAAGGATATCTATCATGCTGCTGTGACCACGCCTGCGAAAATGCCGTTTGAAAAAAGGCTTCTTATGATTTCACAGGGTGTAGGAGAAATAATGGATTTATATAAGCCCACACATATCGCCGTTGAAGAATTGTTTTTTAACAGCAACACAACCACAGCCATAGCGGTTGCACAGGCGAGGGGAGTTATACTTTTAGAGGCTGCAAAAAGAAATATAGAGCCCTTTGAATACACCCCGCTGCAGGTCAAGATGTCGGTGGTGGGCTATGGAAATGCAGAAAAAAAACAGGTCATGGAAATGACAAAAAGGATTTTGGGCCTTAAGGATGTTCCAAGGCCTGACGATGTGGCGGATGCTCTGGCAATAGGCATATGCCATGCCAACAGGCTCAACAATATAATGCTTAGAAGATAATTTTATGAGAGGAATATATTATGATCTATTCTTTAAGAGGCACCCTTTTGGAAAAGGGGGATAACTTCTGTGTGATAGAATGTGCAAATGTAGGCTATAAGTGCCATGCTTCTTTAAACACTCTTTCCTCTATTGATGATTCAAAAGAGGTGTTTCTTTACACATATATGGCTCTTAGGGAGGATTCCTGTGAGCTGTTCGGCTTTAAGGAAAAGGATGAGCTGGAGCTTTTCAAGCTTTTGACCGGTGTTTCCGGAGTAGGGCCTAAGATGGCTATGGCAATTTTATCCACACTGTCTGTCGGCTCTGTTATTTCAGCTATTGCACAGGAGGATATAAAAACTCTTTCTCAAAGTCCCGGTGTGGGAAAAAAGCTGGCTTCCAGAATAGCCTTGGAGTTAAGAGATAAGGTCGCATCGAAAGATGGAAGCTCCTTTAAGACAGATTCAGGGAAAATTGGCCAAGTAGCAGCTAAATCCTCTAAGGAGGCAGAGGCAAGAGAGGCCCTTATGGCGCTGGGATATCCGGCTTTGGTTGCATCTGATGCAATAGCGGGGTGCAGCCCTGATTTAAGCGTTGAAGAAATGATAAAACAGGCTCTTAAATCAATGGCAAGATAGTGAGGTGTAAACGATATGTTAAAGGGCGACAGCAATGATTTTGAAAACAGAATAGTAGCGCCCGATTATGACGGAATAAGCGATGAAAATGAATCCTCATTAAGACCTAAGACCTTGGATGAATATGTAGGTCAGAAGAAGGCAAAGGAAAATTTGAGAATTTTTCTGGAGGCTGCCAAAAAAAGAGGTGAAAGCTTGGATCACGCTCTTTTATACGGCCCTCCCGGCTTGGGAAAGACCACGCTTTCCCAGATAATCGCAAATGAGATGGGCGTTATGATAAAGGTTACAAGCGGACCTGCCATAGAGCGTCCCGGAGATTTGGCAGCTCTTTTGACAAACCTTTCACAGAACGATATCCTTTTTATAGATGAGATACACAGGCTCAACAGAAGCGTGGAAGAGGTGCTTTACCCTGCGATGGAGGATTTTGCGCTGGATATTATGATAGGAAAAGGCCCTGCTGCAAGAAGCATAAGGCTGGATCTTCCCCATTTTACACTCATAGGCGCAACCACAAGGGCAGGACAGCTTTCTGCGCCGCTGCGTGACAGGTTCGGTGTACAATTGAGGCTGGAGATGTACAATGAGCAGGAGCTTTCTCAAATCATAATGCGCTCTTCAGAAATTCTGGAAATTTCCTGCGATGAAGAGGGAGCTTTGGAGCTGGCAAAGCGTTCGAGGGGAACTCCCCGTATAGCCAACCGCCTTTTAAAAAGGTCGCGGGATTTTGCCGATGTTTTAGGCGATGGCAGAATAACAAAAGAGATTGTGGACATTGCCTTGGAAAGAATGGACATAGACAAGCTGGGGCTGGATTCTGTTGACAGAAGGATACTCTCTGTTATGATAAACAATTACGGCGGAGGACCTGTGGGGCTTGAAACTCTGGCAGCTGCCACAAATGAGGAAGCTGTCACCATAGAGGATGTGTATGAGCCTTATCTTATGCAGCTTGGCTTTATTCAGAGAACACCCAGAGGAAGATGTGTCACAGATAAGGGCTTTAGGCATTTGGGAATCATAAGACAGGAGAATTCAAATCAGACCAGGCTGATTTAAACCGGCATATATGAAAAACAGCTCAAAGCCCGGTGCAAAGCTTTAAGCTGATTATTTCAAAAAAAGATTATTTTAAAAATTATCCCAATTTTTAAATGAGGAGTTAATGGAATGAGATTTTCTCAGGATTGGAAAGATTATGAGCTGATAGATACATCCGACGGCGAAAAGCTGGAAAGATGGGGAAAAACCATATTGATAAGGCCGGACCCACAGGTTTTGTGGAGTGTTGAAAAGGGAAGCGTATGGAATAAAGCCAACGCTCACTATTTGCGCTCAAAGGAGGGCGGAGGCCATTGGGAGGAAAAGGATCTTAAAAAGAAGGAGTGGATAATCTCCTATAAGGACCTGAGCTTTTATATCCGTCCCACCGGCTTTAAGCACACCGGGCTTTTTCCCGAGCAGGCTGTAAACTGGGATTTTATGAGGGAGAGGATAAGGGAGGCAAAAAGGCCTGTAAAGATATTGAATCTCTTTGCATATACAGGCGGAGCCACCATTGCCTGCCTCAAGGAGGGCGCCTGTGTTGTTCATGTGGATGCCTCAAAGGGCATGGTGGAATGGGCAAAGGACAATGCAAGGATATCCAATCTTCAGTCTGCGCCCTGCCGCTATATAGTTGACGACTGCCTTAAATTTATCGAAAGAGAGATAAGAAGGGGCAATAAATATGACGGAATAATCATGGACCCGCCGTCTTATGGAAGAGGCCCTAAGGGGGAAATCTGGAGATTGGAGGACAGCATATACAGCCTTTTGCAAAGGTCGGTGCTCCTTTTATCCGATGATCCGATTTTCTTTCTTTTAAATTCATATACAACAGGGCTTTCACCCTCTGTCATGGCTTATCTTTTAAGCGAAGCAACAGGGAGAAGAGGAAGGGTTGAAGCCGATGAAATAGGACTTTTGGTAACCTCTTCAAATTTGATTTTACCTCAGGGCTCCACCGCTGTCTGGCAGAAATAGTCAGCGGGGAGCACCGTGACAGGAGACAGGAAATATGAATGAAATCGTAACTGCACAAAATCTCACCTTCAGGTATTCGGATGATGACTTTTTAGCGTTGGACAACCTTTCTTGCAGCATAAAAGAGGGGGAGCTGACAGCCGTTTTAGGTCACAACGGTTCCGGAAAATCCACATTTGCCAAGCATATAAATGCAATTTTTCTTCCAACAGGCGGCAAATGCTATGTTGACGGCATAGACACATTTGATGATGACAGACTTTTTGACATAAGAAAAACTGCCGGAATGGTATTTCAAAATCC
Source organism: Oscillospiraceae bacterium (assembly GCA_020024215.1). Taxonomy (GTDB): domain Bacteria; phylum Bacillota; class Clostridia; order Oscillospirales; family Ruminococcaceae; genus Yanshouia. The sequence goes on from JAHHUC010000008.1 coordinate 20,269, forward strand.
CGATAATCAGATAGTGGCTACAATCTGCGAGGAGGATGTGGCATTTGGTCTTGAAAACATGGGAGTTGAGCCGAAAGAGATAAGAAAAAGGGTGGATAAGGCACTTGAGGATGTGGGAATGTCCGATTACCGCCTCCATGCGCCGCACCAGCTTTCAGGAGGGCAGAAGCAGAGGATAGCCATAGCCGGAATCATCGCCATGCGCCCTAAAATCATAATATTGGATGAGCCTACGGCAATGCTGGATCCTAAGGGAAGAAAAGAGGTTATGGATACCATTATAAAGCTCAACAAGGAGTTTAAGGTGACCATAATATTGATAACCCACTATATGGATGAGGCGGCACTGTGCGACAGGGTGATCGTTATGGATAACGGAAAAAAAATCCTTGACAACACGCCCAAAAAGGTGTTCTCAGATGTGGAGCTGTTGAGAAAAACAGGCCTCGATGTGCCCCAGGTGACAGAGCTTATTTATGAATTAAATCAAGAGGGCATAAGCCTTCCTGAGGATATAATAAACGAGGAGGAATGTGCCAAGCTGCTCTTTGATTATATAAGTGGCCATATGGCAGAAAATCCTGCCTTAAAGCCACCGGACAAAAAGGCAAGGGATTATTCGGACAAAAAAGCAGTTGAGGCAAGGGAGCTTTCATATATTTATTCCATCGGCACACCCTTTGAAAAAAAAGCGGTGGACAATGTTTCCTTCTCCATAAATAAAGGGGAATTTTTGGCTGTTATCGGACATACAGGAAGCGGAAAATCCACACTTATTCAGCATTTGAACGGACTTATCAGACCAACCTTCGGCAAGGTTCTCATCGACGGCAAGGATATATGGGAAAATCCCAAGGAGATAAGAAAAATAAGATTTAAGGTCGGCCTGGTTTTTCAATATCCTGAATATCAGCTTTTTGAGGAGACTGTATACAAGGATATAGCCTTTGGACCTAAGAACATGGGGCTTTCGGATGAGGAGATAAAATCAAGGGTTTTTGAGGCTGCCGCCTTTTTGGGGCTTCCTGACAATGTGATGGAAAAATCACCCTTTGAGCTTTCAGGCGGTCAGAAAAGAAGGGTGGCTATTGCAGGTGTTCTGGCGATGCGCCCCGATGTGCTCATTTTGGATGAGCCGACCGCAGGGCTTGATCCTATGGGCAGGGAGACTGTGTTTGGTCAGATAAAAAATTATCACAAAGAGACAGGAAGCACCATCATACTTGTCTCTCACTCAATGGAGGATGTGGCAAAGCTGGCAAACAGGGTGATGGTTATAAACGACAGCAAAATATTTGCCCTGGGCTCTGTTGATGAGGTGTTCAAAAGGCACAGGGAGCTTGAGGCAATAGGTCTTTCGGTTCCCCAGATAACAAAGGTATTTGATATTTTAAAGGCAAGGGGCATAGATACAGCCGATAATATTTTTACCATAGAGGATGCCAAAAAAGAGGTTCTGAGGCTTGTGGGAAAAGGAGGAAAAGAAAATGCTTAAGGATATTACAATAGGTCAATATTTTCCCCAAAATTCCGTTCTCCACAGCCTGGACCCCAGAATGAAGATAATAGCTGTCACAATATTTATTGTGATGCTGTTTATACCCAACAATGCTTTCGGGCTGTCTGTGGGAATATTTGTTTCGCTTCTTGGCTATGCAATTTCAAAAATACCCATCCGTATGGCTGTAAAATCCATAAAGCCCATAATACCGATAATAATTTTCACATCAATTTTAAATATGATATTTGTCGATGGAACCGTGCTTTTCAGCTTCTGGTTTTTTAAGGTCACATATGAGGGCATAAGAATGGCTGCTTTTATGATAGTGAGAATAATCTGCCTTATTTCAGGAAGCTCACTTCTCACCTATACAACCAGCCCCATAGCTCTTACAGATGCCTTAGAAAGGCTTTTGTCCCCCTTGAAGAGGGTAAAAATGCCGGTGCATGAATTATCTATGATGATGACCATTGCCTTAAGGTTTATCCCAACGCTCATTGAGGAAACGGATAAAATCATGTCTGCCCAAAAGGCAAGGGGCGCAGATATGGAGTCCGGCGGAATAATCGACAGGGCAAAGGCGCTTATACCTGTGCTTATACCCCTTTTTGTCTCCTCCTTCAGAAGGGCAGACGATCTGGCGCTTGCTATGGAGTGCAGGTGCTATCACGGAGATGAGGGCAGAACCAGAATGAAGTCCTTACAATATTCAAGAAAAGATTTTATCTGCCTTGCATTTATGCTTTTATTTTTAGGCTTGACAATCGGGCTTAATTTTGTTTTCCCATCTATCTATTAAAGCAGGAAAGAAAAATGGAAAGAAATCTTCTTTTGACCATAAGATATGACGGCTCTGCCTTCTGCGGCTGGCAGGTTCAGAAAAATGGCATATCAGTTATGGAAACCATACAAAATTCAATAGAAAAAACCCTCAAGGAAAGACCTCCTGTCAAGGGCTGCTCCAGAACTGATTCAGGTGTGCATGGTGAAAACTACTGCGTTTCCTTCAAAACCTCCAACTGCATACCGACAGAAAGGATACCGATGGCTTTAAACTGCAATCTTCCCGATGAAATAGCAGTTTTATCCTGTCAGGAGGTGGACGGGGAATTTCATGCAAGATATAATGCCTTAGCCAAAATTTACACCTATCGTGTGCTAAACAGCCCTGTGCGCGATCCCTTTTGGGCTAAAAGGGCAATGCACACGCCCTATTACATTGATGTTGAAAGTGTAAATGAGCAGGCGAGAGCATTTCTGGGAACCCATGATTTTTCTGCCTTCTGCAATACAGGCGGAAATACCTTGGATAATGTGAGAACCATATACGGCTTCAACGCAATAAGAAAAGGCGACATGGTGGAGATGCAGGTATGCGGAAACGGCTTTTTATACAATATGGTCAGAATAATGATGGGAACACTTATAAATATGGAAACCGGTCTTTTAGACAAAAATATCATTGGCGATATTATAAAATCTAAGGATAGGCAGAAAGCGGGAATGACAGCACCTGCCTGCGGACTTTATCTGACAAGGGTTTTTTATGATGAAAGCTTTAAAGAAATTTATCCCGGAGTAGAAAATGAAAAGAAAATCGGAATTTGAAGTTGCAAAAAAGAAAAAAGAGCGTGAAAAGCGGCTTAAAAAGCTGCCCCTGATTATTGCTTGCATCTGCATAGCAGGGACGGTTTATGCAATGAGATATGAAATAGCCGGAATTGGCATAGGTGTTTTTATAGAGGACAGCTTTGCAAAAATGTTTGACAACAACGGCTACCCCTGTGAAACAGAGGGCACGGTAAATATGCTCCAGGGTGTGGGCAAAAGAGCTGTTCTGCTTTCAGAAAGCGGCTTTGAGGTTTTCAACGAGGCAGGGAACAAGGTGCTGGGCAAGAAAAAGTTCCTGTCTGAGCCGTTGGCAAAGGTAAACGGAAAAAAGCTGCTGCTCTTTTCGCAAAGCGGAAAGGAGATGGCGCTTTATTCGGGGGATGTTTGTCTTTATGAGGGAAAAACGGCAAATCCCATATATAATGCCGAGCTGTCAGATAATGGCTTTATAGCATATTCCACCAGCGAATTCGGCTATCAAAGCTCTGTCAGGGTGCTTGACAAGGGCTTTGATGAAATTTTCCTCTGGGTTTCTGCCGAAAGCATAATAACCGACCTTTCAATGGATGAGGAGGCAAACAATCTTATCTGCTTCGGCGTCGGCTTTTTAGATGGTGAGCTTTGTTCTTACGGCTATGGCTTTGAGCTTAACACAGGAGAAGAAAAAACAAAGCTCCGGTTCCCGGGAGAGCTTGTGATAGATTCCTTTTATCTCCCTGATAAAAGGGTTATGGTGCTCACTGATAAATCTGTAAAGCTGATTGACAAATCCGGGAAAATAGCCTCGGAATTTTCCTTCAAGCATCAGAAGCTCAATGCCTACTGCTTTAAAGAAAACGGCGAGCTTGCCCTTTCATTGGGAGAATTTTCCTCAAGGAGAGGAACGGATTTTGTGGTTTTGGATTCTAACCTTAAAAATATAAAAAGCACTTTCATTTTTGAAAATGTAAGCTTTATAGATTACCACAAAGGGGATTATGTTGCATTTGCAGATGACAGATTTATAGTTCTCGATCCTGCTCTTGCATTTAAAAAGAAGGGACATTGCCCCGATGCCGTCTGTGTAAAGGTGATAGGGGATTATGTCTATTATACGACCGAAAACACTCTTGAGAGAATAAAGCTTTAGGCTTTTGGAGGTAATATGACTTATTTTTGGGATTTTATTGCTGTCATGCTTGTGGCAGGGGCTATGATTAGCTGCTATAAAAAAGGCTTTATGTATTCTGCCGTAAAAACAATAGGCTCAATCGTGTCGCTTTTTGCCTCGGTTATACTTTCTATGCCGGTTGCCAAAAGCCTGTATGACAGCCTTTTAAGAAGGAAAACAACAGAGATATTCAGGAATCTTTTTTCTGAGGCGGGAGAAATAAATCTTTCCCGGTTTGAACTTCTGGTAAATGAAAAGCTTTATAATCTTCCCGGAAATCTGGGGGAAAAAATGGCTCCTGCCTTCAGCGAATATATAGACAGTTGGTTCCAGAGCTTTTCCTAAGCGGATTTTGATTCTTTTGCAGACCCTTCCACAAAAGCGGTTGCAGAGCCGGTTATAGTGGGCCTTTTAAGGTGCATATGCTTCCTTGTTCTGTTCTTTGTTTTAAGCTTTGCCGTAAAATTTTTGGCTTCACTTTTTAAAGGCATCAGATATATACCTGTTTTGGGCTCTCTCAATTCAATTTTAGGCTGTGCCTTAGGTGTTTTGCAAGGCGGCATACATGTCATACTGCTGTGCGGTGTTCTTTGGGTTATCTTAACCTTTACAAACGGCATTGACGGTGTGATAACAGCTGAAATATTGAGCAAAACCCACATATTGAAGTCGGTGTTTGAGCTTTTTCCGCTGTTGGGCGGCATTGTGACGCAATTATAATTTTTTAGCAATATCATGTTCACAAAGCTTTGTTAAACTCACTTAGTTGAGGTTTGTTTAAAAAGTAAAAAAATCAGTCCTTTCAACAATAAACAATATGAGATATGTAAAAAATGACGGAGATTGATTAAAAAATTGCAGATTCTTTGGCTTTAGATATTCAGCCGGAAAAAATGCAAGCGGATGAAATTTTCTGCAAAAACACACTTTTAATATATACGAAGAATTGCAAATGAATATCTTCCGGAAAGGAACGGTAAAACATATGGATTTAATGTGCAGCAGATGCAAAGAGAGAATGGCTGTCATTTATGTCAGCAGCCTTGAGGACGGAAAGCCTGTAAACAAGGGCTACTGCCTTAAATGCGCAAAGGAGCTGAACATTCCTCAGGTGCAGCAGATGATAGACAGCCTTGGAATATCCGAGGATGATTTCGAAAATCTCTCAGATCAGGTTATGGGACTTTTTGGGGAAAATGGGGATTTTTCTCCCGGAGGTGCAGCCTCAATGCCCCAGTTTATGCAGTATTTAAAGGACAAGATGAGCGATCCTGAGGCCATGGAAGAGGCAGGTCAGGAGCTTATGGCAATTATGGGGCAGGATAAAGAGGACATGGAGCCAAAGGAGGCTAAGGATTCTTCCAAAGAAAGGAAGGACGTGAAATCCGAAAAGCCCAAGAGAAAAAAATTCAAGCATTTGGACAGCTTCTGTGAAAATCTTACAGAAAAGGCAAGAGAGGGCAAGCTGGATAACATAGTCGGAAGAGATGATGAAATCTACCGCGTTATGCAGATTTTGAACCGCCGGCAGAAAAATAACCCCTGTCTCATAGGTGAGGCAGGAGTTGGAAAAACTGCCATTGCAGAGGGAATTGCTCAAAAGATGGCAGAGGGAAAAATTCCCCCCAGCCTTTATAAAAAGGAGCTTTACCTTTTGGATCTCACCTCATTGGTTGCAGGAACACAGTTCAGAGGACAGTTTGAATCCAGAGTAAAGGGGCTTGTGGAGGAGATAAAGCAGGATGGAAACATCATACTTTTCATTGATGAGGTCCATTCCCTCATAGGCGCAGGAGATGCCGAGGGCTCCATGAATGCGGCCAACATTTTAAAGCCTGCGCTTTCAAGAGGCGAGATTCAGGTTATAGGCGCCACAACCTTTGATGAATACAGAAAATATATAGAAAAGGATTCCGCCTTAGAAAGAAGATTCCAGCCTGTCAAGGTGGGAGAGCCTTCCATAGATGATGCTGTAAAGGTGATTGAGGGCATAAAAAAATATTATGAGAATTTCCACAGGGTAAAAGTTAGCTACGATATAGCAAGGCGCTGTGTAACCATGAGCGAAAGGTATATCAACGACAGATTTTTGCCCGATAAGGCAATAGACCTTTTGGATGAGGCATGCTCCTGCTGCAATTTGGAAAACAAGGATTTGGCAGAATATGAAAGCAAAAACAGAGAGCTGGAGGATTTAAAGCAGCAGCAATCTGAGCTGGAAGGCCAGAAGGAGGTGGATTATGCCCGCCTTGCAGAGATTAAGTCCGAGACTATCAAGCTAACTGATGAGATAAAGCTTCTTGAGCCTAAGGCGCTGGGCAAAGAGGTGAGCGTGGATGATTTGGCAAGGGTTGTGGAGCTTTGGACAGGAATACCTGCCACAAAGATAAAGGAAAGTGAGATTTCCAAGGTCCACTCCTTGGAGGATACACTTAAAAAATATATTGTGGGACAGGATGAGGCAATAAAGCTGGTTTCCGATGCTGTGAGAAGAACAAGGATACAGCTTTCAAATAAAAAGAGGCCGGCATCATTTATTTTTGTAGGCCCCACAGGTGTGGGAAAAACAGAGCTTGTCAGAAGGCTGGCAAACGAGCTTTTCTCAACAGCAGATCCGCTTATAAGGCTGGATATGTCAGAATATATGGAAAAGCACACCGCCTCTAAAATTGTAGGCTCACCTCCCGGATATGTGGGCTATGACGAAGCAGGCCAGCTCACCGAGCAGGTGAGAAGGAGGCCCTATTCGGTTGTCCTTTTTGATGAGATAGAAAAGGCACACCCTGATGTTATGAATATTCTTCTGCAGATTTTGGATGAGGGAAGAATCACAGATTCCCACGGAAGAGTAGTCTCCTTTGAAAATACCGTAATTGTTATGACATCAAATGCAGGCTCCAACATAAAGGGCGGAGTTATGGGCTTTGACAAAACAGTTTCAGACATTGCAAGAGAAAAGGCAACCAAAGCTCTGTCAGAATTTTTAAGGCCTGAATTTCTTGCAAGAGTGGATGAGATTGTGGTGTTCAATCCCTTGGGCAAGGAGGAGTTCAAAAAGATAGCAGCTCTAATGCTGGATGAGCTTAAAGAGCCATTGAATGAAAGAGGCATAAAATTCGGCTATACAGATGCTGTTGTCCGGTTTATTGCCGACAAGGCATCAGGCCACAATTCCGGCGCAAGGGATGTGCGCCACACACTCAGAAGAGAGGTGGAGGATAAGCTCACACTTCTGCTTGTTGAAAACTATGAGAACAAGATTTCTCTTGTAAGTGCAGATGTCAAGGATAAAGAGGTTGTTCTCACAACCGCTTAAAGGATTGCAAAATAGCTGATATATCAAAAAAGGAGCCTGCTGTCTATGAAAATAGAGAGCAGGCTCCTTGGCTGTGCAGCTTTTAATATTTGTTTTGCCCATTAAGGCAATAAACGGCATTTTATTATATTTAAAGCTTCATTGAAGGCATTGTGCCTGCAATTTTTAAAAATGCCCCCATATTTGGGAATTATTTAATCCTGCATATGGGGGCATGGTCAAAGCTTAAATTTTCCTCTTTAAAAAGCAGCCTGAGGGAAATTTATGCTTGCATCGGTTAATTTTTTGAAAGCTTTTTTCTTTTTATCCATTTTGCAAATTCCACAACAGGTATCACAGAGACAGCCAAAGCCATTGCAACCAGATATTCAACCAAGGAAATATGCTCAAAGCCAAAGGCATTGCTCAAAAATGGAACATAGATAACCATTGTTGTCAAAATAAGCGACAGGAGCATGGCGCCAAAGAGGAACAGGTTGTGTGTTTTAAGAGAGAATACGGATTTTATCTGTGACCTCATGTTGAAGCTGTGGAATATCTCAGCCATTGACATTGTTAAAAATGCCATTGTCATACCATCGGGGCTGTTGGCAATTTCCCACACACCGGATTCCATAAAGTGGCCTATAAAATAAGCTGACAGTGTGACCACAGAAACCAAAACTCCCTGATAGGCACAATCTGCACCCAAGCCCCCTGAAAATATGCCGTCCTTAGGATTTCGGGGCTTTCTCTTCATAATGTCGGGCTCTGCCTCCTCCAATCCGAGAGCCAATGCAGGGAAGCAGTCGGTGATAAGATTTATCCAAAGTATGTGAACGGGCTGCAAAATGGTAAAGCCCAGCATTGTGGCTGTGAAAATGGAAACAACCTCGGAAAGATTTGAGGAAAGCAGGAACTGTATTGCCTTTCGGATGTTGTCATAAATTCTTCTGCCTTCTCCCACTGCGCTTACTATGGTTGCAAAGTTGTCATCTGCCAAAACCATATCAGCTACATTTTTTGTTACATCCGTGCCTGTTATGCCCATTCCGACGCCGATATCGGCAGATTTTATAGACGGTGCATCGTTGACTCCGTCACCTGTCATTGCTGTTATGCAGCCGCGCTTCTTCCAGGCATTTACTATTCTCACCTTATGCTCAGGCTGAACCCTTGCATAAACAGAATATTTGACTACATCGTTCTTAAAATCCTCATCGGAAATATCATCCAGCTCAGCTCCTGTTATTGCCTGAGAGGGGTCGTCGATTATTCCCAGCTGCATGGCTATGGCAACGGCAGTATCCTTGTGGTCGCCTGTTATCATAATGGGCCTTATGGATGCTCCCTTGCACTCTGCAATGGCATCTGCAACCTCATCGCGCACAGGGTCAATCATTCCCTCAAGGCCTAAGAATACCAGCTCCTTTTCAAGATAAGCAGGTTCAAAGCTTTCGGGCATATCATCCCAGTACCTTGCTGCACCTGCCAGAACCCTAAGGGCCTTATCTGCCATATTTTTGTTTTGAAGAAGTATGCGATCCTTTATTTCTTCTGTCAGCGCAACTGCTTTTCCTTCCATAAGAGCCATTGTGCAGCATTTTAAAAGCTCATCGGGAGCGCCCTTTGTAAACTGGATTACTTTTCCGTCGGATGTCTTATGAACTGTGCTCATAAGCTTTCTCATGGAATCAAAGGGAGCCTCGCCCACTCTGGGATATTCGTTTTTAAGCTGAGGCTTTGCAAAGCCCTTGGAATTTGCAAAATTCACAAGTGCGTTTTCTGTCGGCTCTCCCACAGCATTTCCTGTCTCATCCAATTCCGAATCAGAGCAAAGGGCCATAGCTCTTGCAAGAAGCTGTTCATCCTCTGAATAGGTGTCAACCACAGTCATTTTGTTCTGTGGGAGGGTGCCTGTTTTATCAGAGCATATAATCTGTGTGCAGCCTAATGTTTCCACTGCTGTGAGTTTTCTTATAACCGCATTTCTGCGTGACATCTTTGTGACGCCTATTGAAAGAACAATTGTTACAACTGCTGAAAGTCCCTCCGGTATGGCTGCAACTGCCAAAGAAACAGCAACCATAAAGGAATCAAGCACAGCGCTTCCTGTCAGTGTTCCTGCTTGCAGCACGCTGACACCGAAGATGACTGCACATATTGCAAGAACTATCCATGTCAGCACCTTGCTTAGCTTTGCAAGCTGATTTTGAAGAGGTGTTTTTCCGTCCTTAGCCTGACTTATGGCATCTGCTATTTTTCCCATTTCGGTTTTCATGCCTGTTGCAACAACCACTGCCCTGCCTCTTCCGTAGGCGATGGAGCTGCCCATATAAAGCATATTGCTTCTGTCGCCTAAGGGCACTGATTTTCCGTCGGGATTTGCTATTTCGTTTTCATTTTTATTAACAGGCACCGATTCGCCTGTTAAGGCGGATTCCTCTGCTTTAAGGCTGGCAGCTTCCAAAATTCTTGAATCTGCCGGAACTGCGTCACCTGATTCCAGAACTATCACATCGCCTACAACAAGATCCTCACTGTTTATCTGGCGGAGTATTCCGTTTCGCAAAACCTTGCTTGTCGCCTTTGACATCTCATTGAGCGCTTCAATTGCCTTTTCTGCCTTGCTCTCTTGAAGAACACCCAGCACTGCGTTGAGCACCACCACAAAGAGTATGATGAATACGTCTGTAAACGGCTCACCTGCATACATGCTTGTAACAGCCGATATTCCGGCTGCTGACAGCAGAATGATGATCATGGGGTCTGCAAGCTGGGAGAGAAATCTCTTGATGAGGGGAACTTTTTTGGCATCTACCAGCTTGTTTTTGCCGTTTTCCTCAAGACGCCTTGCAGCTTCTGAATCCTGCAAGCCGCTGTCATGGGAACAGACCTCGGATAATACCTCTTTGGAGGAATGTAAATAATGATCCATTTTTATTCTCCTTATAAAAATATTATGGCATTTATTTTTTCTCAGATACACTGAAACCACAGATCCTGATAATAAAAAAGGACCTATGCACAGCCTACGCCATGCACAAGTCTCATTCTCAAGGCTAAGCGACCTTTTAGTCAAACCAGATACAGACCAATCTGTAACATGCTTGTTGATTTGACACGCCGAGAAGGCGTTAAATTACTCCCTTTGTGCTTATTCGATTCTAACATCATTTTAAAATCAAGTCAAGAATTTAATGTTAAAATTACTTTAAGAATAACAAAATTTCAATCTTTGCCAAGCGGTCATAAATTCCTCTTTATGGGGAAGAATAAGGTGCAGATTTCTGCTTTGCGGCAGTTATGTGAGAAAATCATTTGACAATATTTTGCACCTAAAGGGTTGATATAAAAGTTAATGGGTGCTACAATATTTTCATTGAGTCTCACAGAATTTTAAGTTGAATAAGGAGAAGATACCAATGTTCGAAAATCTCATTGAAATTTTGAGAAACAACCCCCGCAAAATAGTTTACACAGAGGGACATGATGCAAGGATACTTGAATCTGCCGCAAGACTTAAAAGGGAAGGCTTTCTCACACCTGTACTTATAGGAAATGTTAAGGAGGTTAAAGAAAACGCTCAAAAGGGCGGCTTTGATATTGATGGTCTGGAGATAATCGACCCTGCTGATTATGAGGCCATGGATGAAATGGTGGAAAAAATGGTGGAATTGAGAAAGGGCAAGATGACAGCTGAGGACTGCCGTGCAAGCCTTATGAAGGGCAACTATTTCGGAACCATGCTGGTGAAAATGGGCAAGGCCGACTGTCTTTTGGGCGGAGCCACATATTCCACAGCAGATACAGTTCGCCCTGCCCTTCAGCTTATCAAAACAAAGCCCGGCAGCACACTTGTTTCCTCCTGCTTCATTTTGGCAAGAGGGGATGAAAGAATAGTTATGGGTGACTGCGCTATAAACATTTCCTATGAGGACAAGCTGGATAAGGAGGGAAATGTTGTTCAGACAGCCTCTGCACAGCTGGCAGAGGTGGCTGTTGAAACAGAGAAAACAGCTAAGAAATTCGGCATTGACCCAAAGGTTGCAATGCTTTCCTTCTCTACACACGGCTCCGGCAAGGGACCTATGGTAGATATGGTAAGAAATGCCACAGAGCTTGTCAAGCAGCAGCACCCCGAAATCAAGATCGACGGAGAGATGCAGTTTGATGCTGCTGTTTCACCTGTTGTCGGACAGCTTAAATTCCCAAATTCACCTGTTGCAGGCTATGCCAACACATTTATCTTCCCCGAAATTCAGTCCGGAAATATCGGATATAAGATAGCGCAGCGCTTAGGAGGCTTTGATGCCTACGGACCTATTCTTCAGGGGCTTAATGCACCCATCAACGATTTAAGCCGCGGCTGCAATGCAGATGAGGTTTACAATATGTCCGTCATCACAGCTGCTTTAGCTTAAACAGGCGCTGTTTCTTAAAATTTAAAGAGTAAAAAAAGCAGGCTTTTTGCCTGCTTTTTTATGATAATATCTATTTTTTCAACTCCGATTTATTGACCTTTTCCAACATTCCTCTTAATACTGTAATATCCTTTGGAGCAATACCCTCAACGTGGCTGCTGCACCTGTTTCCTAAAAGTATTTCCAGCTTATCCTTTTGGGAAAGTGCATTGCTTGAATCAGGAAAATAAAATATAAAGGGCTTTATTGTACTTGGCATTATCACATAATGCTCTGTGAATGTGATGTCCTTGATCCTATAAGGCGGGTTTTCCTCACTGTAATATTCCTGACAGAACTCCCTTCGGCGGATCTGTGGATCGTCCCATTTTTCCATTTGGCGCATTGCAGGCAATGTGGACGGAAATATTATTCTCATTGCTGCAAACAGCGCAGGCAGACTCAAAACAGCCAAAAAACCTATTGTCATAGGACTTATGCCGTTTTTTATTGCATCTGTGATAATTATAATGCCCAGTATAGAAAGCAATGGGATCATGGCGTATAAAAATACCCTGTGGCCGCGCAGAAGAAGCTTTGCTATGCACTTTTTGCACTTTTTATCATCATCTTCAATGCCGGCAAGGTTCTCAGTGTCAGCATGATCTCTGAAAATATTTCTCCACACAACTACCATAATATCAAGAAGCGACTGCATTGTTATGGATATAAGGCTGTATGTGTACCAGATGACTGCTTTTTCACTCATCTGATAGGACAACGGCAGAAATTCTCCAAAGGCAAAATACAGCGTTCCCAAAAGGCCGGATACATAAAGACCTATGCACACCAGATCGCCCGGCAACAGAATAATTGATTTAACGCCTTTGGTCCATTTCCTTATAAAAAACGAGAGTATGGGGAATATGACCAAAACTGCTGCTGCCTCTTTTAAAAATCGCTTCTGTTGTAAAAATAAAATAAGACCTTCTATGTCCTTAAATCCGCCTCCTAAAAATGAACCTCCCAGCATTACATCCATAAAGGCATATGTTATGGCAAATACCATAGGGGCTAATGAAAGCAGCACCTGTTCATATAGGCTGCGCCTTTTGACGCTCAGGCAGATGGTTATGCAGGCAGCTGCAGACTGAAGGATGATTTTTATAAAAACCAAAATAAAGGAAAAATCCACAACAGGCCGGGTTTGGGATATATAATCGGTCAAAAGTTCATATATAGCCATAATGTCTTGCCCCTTCTTTTTTACAAAATCTAAATTTAAGACATTATATCATGATTTTTCACTTTATTCCATAGCTGATGCCTTTTCTGATTCTGAGTTCTTTGCAGCTCTTAAAGAGGCAAAAGGGCAGGGCGGTCTTTTGGGTATTGCCTTTCTATTTTATTTTGGGATATAATAAACCCATATTTAAGTCCTGTTAAGAGGTGAGCAATAATGACTTCACAAGAATTGCTCTCAGAATGTTTAAAATATTCTTTTAACAGATCCTGCCAAAGAGATTCTCTTCTCCCTGATACATTTAAGTGGTTTAATGCAGCAGGCTCCATTCTTATAGCAGCCAACAAGAGGTGATCTAAACTGCCTAGGCGGCATAAGACCGGGAGAGGCTTTAAGATATCGCAAAACCTTAGAGCTATGGTGGAGTATTAAAGACCATGATACTGCTCTTGAAAAAATGAATAACCTTATTGACAGCGGAATGAGAGAAAAATTTGAGCGCACCATGCTTATATTTAAAGAATACCGCAAAAAGGTAAAGATCATAAAATCAAGCAGAAAGAAAACAAATTTCAAAATTCTCAATCAGCGCTATGAAAAGTATGGCTTTGATGCTGTTTTGGGATGGGATCTATGCAGAGGGCTATCCATGATTACAAGCCGGTGTCATATATGCGGATATTTAAGCTTTGAAGAAATGATGGAAATTTCTGTTACCGCAGGAAAAATGCTTCAGAATAAATTTTCCGGCTATGATGAAGTTATGAAAAGCTATATGTGTGGACATTTTTACCGGGTAAATCCCCATTCCTATGAAGAAAAGAGGGACTATAAGCTGCGGCGGCATATTTACAGGACACTTAAAGGAAGAAAAGGATCTTTTGCTTCCTTTGATTCTCTAACCTCTCTCTCTGACAAAGAAAAGGAAAAACTAAATATTATCTCCAAATAGGAAAGGAGCATTTTATGGCTATTATAGGAATAGATCTGGGTACTACCAACAGTCTGGCAGCTGTTTGGAAAGACGGAAAAAGTCAGCTTATCCCCAATGCCTCAGGTGAATTTTTAACCCCCAGTGCAGTCAGCATTGATGAGGACGGAACTATTTTGGTAGGACAGTCTGCCAAGGACCGTCTTATTTCACACAGCGATTCATCTGCCTGCTGTTTTAAGCGTTTTATGGGAACAGACAAGGTATTTCATTTAGGTGAGCACAGCCTGCACGCAGAAGATCTGTCGGCAATGGTGCTTAGAAAGCTAAGGGAGGATGCGGAAAGCTTTTTGGGAGAACCTGTCACTGAGGCGGTGGTAAGCGTACCTGCCTATTTCAATGAATCTCAGCGTGCTGCCACAAAGAGGGCAGGATATCTAGCCGGGCTTAAGGTTGACAGACTTGTAAATGAGCCGTCTGCCGCCGCAGTATCCGGTCATATGGGCAGGGAGGACTGCGATCAGGTAACCTTGGTATTTGACTTAGGAGGCGGCACCTTAGATGTATCTTTGGTCGAAAGATTTGACAATGTAGTCAGCGTGACCGCAGTAAGCGGAGACAACAAATTGGGAGGCTCTGATTTTGACTATGCCATTGCCAAAGGCTTTTGCGATGACTGCAATCTTTCATTTGACCTTCTTTCCCCGTCAGAGAAATCCGCTCTTCTTCATCAGGCAGAAAACTGCAAGATAGCCCTGACAACTAAAAGCTTTGTGATGATGGTTGTCCAGATGAATGAGATCCAATCCAGCTTGATGATAAATAATGAGTGGCTTATACGCAAGTGCGCTTCTTTATTTCAGCGCATAATAACCCCTGTGCGCTCTGTTTTAAGAGATTCTCAAATATCATTAGATGAAATAAATGAGCTGGTCATGGTGGGCGGCTCCAGTCATATGCCGTCGATACGCCAATATATATCACATACACTAAAGCTTACACCGACTGATGAAAGCCGGCCTGATACTGCCGTTGCGTTAGGTGTGGGTATCTGTGCAGGTATGAAAGAGCGTGTGCCTGAGCTGCGCCAGCTGGTTCTTACAGATGTGTGCCCCTTTACATTGGGTGTCGGAATTTTCAATCGTGCTGCGCCGGAAGTTGATATAATGTCTCCAATTATTGAGCGAAACAGCATACTTCCCTCCAGCAAGGAAGATTTCTATGTGACAGTTGCAGATAATCAGACACTTCTTAATTTCAAAATTTATCAGGGAGAGAATCCCTACTGCAAGGACAACATAAATCTGGGTGAAATATCCATCCCTGTACCCTCTGCTCCCAAAGGAGAGCAGGGAGCCAAAATAAGATTTACATATGATATAAACGGACTTTTGGAGATAGAGGTTGTAAACCAAAACAATGATACAGCCAGAATCCTGCTCAAGGGCAGCGATATGACCGACGAAGAAGCACAGATACGTTTAAAAGAACTGGAATCATTAAAGCTGCACCCTAAGGATCAGGAGATACCACGCTCCTTGATAGCAAGGGCAGAAAGACTTTATGCCATGACACTGGGACAGACCCGCGAGACAATAGGTCAGAATTTAAACTGGTACCAAATGCAGCTTTCCACTCAGGAGGCTGTCAAAATAGCCAAAGCCACAAAGAGAATGAAGCTGTTTTTGGATAATATTGAGGGCTTTATATCAGATGGCCTATTTTCTGATGAATACCGGGACGAAAGCGGTGATTAAATTTGAACTGGCCATGGGATGAACTGGGTTTAGACGGCATATCCTCATTGGAAGAAATACACAAGGCATATGCAAAACGAACAAAAGAAACCCATCCTGAGGAAGATCCCGAAGGATTCCGGCGTCTGCATAAAGCCTATCAGGCAGCTAAAAGAATAGTTAAGCTAAAGGGATCAAAAAATTCTTCCCTTGTAAATTTCCCAAAGGAAGAAAGGCAGAGCTATTCAACACAGGCTTATTCTGCTTCTATTTTGGATGAAGCCAATAAATCAGAAAATACTCAAAGCAGCGAATCCTTTAGGTCAAACGGAAAAGATCCGTTGAAAGAAGAGGAAAATTACGACAGCATATTTGAGGCTGTGCTTAATAAATCTAAAAATACTGCAAAAAACAGATCTTCTGAATCAAACAGAGATTCTTCCTTAAGGGAAGCTTCCTTTGAAGAGGAATGGGATTATGACAGGATATTTAAAGATGCACTTCTTGAAAAAGAAGCTGCCATGCGAAAAGAGCTGCAAAAAATCAGCGGTTTAACAGACGAAAATGATGACTGGGAATTGGTCATATCCGCCATACACCGGATGTCTTTCATAAGGAAAAACAATATGGATTGCCGGATGTGGCTCGATTTTTTGCAAGGCCCGCTTTTTAATGATGTAAGAAAAAAGGAAACCTTTATTTTAGCATTGGAAATATGGCTTAAACAAAAGCCTTTTTTAAACAGCAGAAGCAAAAAAGCCCTATTGGAGCACCTTGATATTTCATCTTCCAATATTCCTGCAAAATATAAAAATATATATTTGATATTGGCAGACCCAATTGATACAGTAAATGCTGACTCAATATATTATCAGGGCAGCAATAAGAAGAAAAATCATCGGAGAAGGCCTGCTGTTATAGCCATTTGTACCTTTGTGCTCATTGTCTTTATTGCGGTTATATTCCGCCTTTATATCTCATCTGTTGTCTACACCACAAAGCAGGTAAGGCAGGCAGGTGAATGGGTGAGTGAGGACATAAAACTTACAGCCCATGCTGCCAATATTGCCTCTGCAAAGGAAAATAACAGAATGTTCTTTAAGGTAGATGAAATACCTCAGCTCAAATTTTGGGTGGAATATACAGGTGATCGTGACCTTTCAAAAAATTCTTTGGGGTATAACACCAACTTCCACAGTGCTGCACTTAAATGGTACCTTTCGGATTTTGCCGAGCAGAATGGGTACAAGCTGCGAGAGAGCAGTTATAGATCCTCATTGCGTTATCTTATTGATATACCTCTGACTGAATTGGAAAACGGCATACATAAGCTTGATTCTCTAATAAAAAAGCTTGATGAGGAAAGCTGGTACAAATCCCAAAAGCTTCAATACACCATAGAATTTGTCCATTCGGGCGTCAGCTATTTAAAGCTGGAATTTCCCGAAGGCTTTGACGCAGATGCTTTGGCGCCACAGATCCAAAATGCAGCTCCTGAGTATATATGTGCCTATGTTTTAAGCTATACCGGCTTTGATGAAAGATATTTTTCTCCGGATAGCTGTGCCATGTTCCAAATAAAGCAGTCTATTTCCCCCGCCTCCCCCGAATTTTACTTTCTCCTTGCCGCCATAGACACAGAGAGCAAAAATGTATTGCGAACCTATGCCTATGATGACCGCAAAAACATTATCATAAGCTTTCCTTTGGAAATTTATAAGGAGGGCATCACATTTGAGGAATTAAAGGAGCAAAGTCGGGATTTTTTAAATTCCAAAAAAACTGCCATGGGCTTTCCTCGCCTTATGAGCTATGATGAAAATAAAAATAAGGATCTGCAGGAAAATAATTAAGATGTATGTGAGGGCACACCCCTCTTTGGACTTTTCAGAAAAGCTCCGGGCTATTTTTCTGTTGACACCCATATCCAAATAATGTATCATGCACTTATCAAGGGGAGGCAGCAAGGCATATTG
This sequence comes from Oscillospiraceae bacterium, assembly GCA_020024215.1. Lineage (GTDB taxonomy): Bacteria > Bacillota > Clostridia > Oscillospirales > Ruminococcaceae > Yanshouia. Next base: position 38,115 of record JAHHUC010000008.1, read on the forward strand.
ACTGATTTTCCCCTTTAAGCTTGTAAATGAAAGAAAATAATTTCAGAAAGGTAAAGACATGGAAATTTTGGAAATTTTGATTCCCTTTGCCGGCGGTCTCGGAATGTTTATCTATGGTATGCAGACTATGGCTCAAGGCCTTGAAAATGCCGCAGGCGGAAAAATGAAATCTTTTTTGGAGATTCTCACACGCAATAAGCTTTTAGGGGTGCTTTTAGGCGCAGGAATAACCGCTGTTATTCAAAGCTCCTCTGCCACAACAGTTATGGTGGTTGGCTTTGTAAACGCCGGAATAATGAATCTTCAGCAGGCTATGGGTGTTATAATGGGCGCCAATATAGGAACCACTGTAACAGGATGGCTTGTTTCCAGCACAGAATGGGCAAAATTTTTAAGTCCTGCCACATTAGCTCCCTTGGCGGTTATGGTGGGCACTGTCATAATGATGACAGGAAAAAGATTTAAAACAAAGGAAATCGCCAAAATAGTCTTTGGCTTTGGTCTTTTGTTTATGGGAATTTCCTATATGTCTGCATCGGTTGCCCCCTTGAAGGAAAACGAAGCATTCTGCAGCCTTTTTGTAACTCTTGGAAAAAATCCTCTTCTGGGAATATTGGCAGGCGCAGTTGTAACAGCAATCATACAAAGCTCCTCCGCCTCGGTGGGAATTTTGCAAAGCCTTGCTTTTGCCGGACTTGTGCCCTTTAATGCCGCAATTTATATAATAATGGGCCAGAATATAGGAACCTGCATAACGGCCATTCTCTCCGGCTTAGGAGCCAACAAAAACGCAAAAACCGCAGGTCTTATGCATCTTTTGTTCAATATCATAGGAACTGCCATATTCAGCACAGGTGCGATAATCTATCTCTCCTATGCAAACCCTGCCTGGGCATCGGGCAACATAACCCAAACACAGATAGGATTGGTTCACACACTTTTCAATATAGCCACAACACTTCTTCTTTTCCCCTTTTCCAACCTTATCATCAAAATGGCAGAAAAAATTGCCTGCCGTGAAAGCAAAAATGAAAAGACATTTGAATCCTTCCTGGATTCAAGATTGCTGGAAACTCCCGGAATAGCCTTGCAGGCACTGGAGAAGGAGCTTTTTGAAATGAGCGATTTGGTGAGGGAGGCCCTCACACTTTCAAGGGATGTAATAGCATCCCCAAATGAGGAAAAATTAAACAGGATAAACGAGATAGAGAACATATCCGACAGAATGACAGCCAACATTTCCGATTATGCGCTTCAGCTTTCCTCTATGGATATAAGCCAGAATGAACATAAGGAAACCTTGGAAATATTGCAGGTGGTGTCCGATTTGGAGAGAATTTCCGATCAATGCGAAAACATTTCGGAATATACCCTTCAGCTTATACAGACAGGAATGTCATTCTCCGACAATGCCAGAAAGCAGCTTTTGGCTATGGCAGAGCTCACCCTCTCCTGCTATGACCATTCTATCAAGGCATTTTGCCATCAGGATTCGGATGCCTTTGTTTTGACCATTGAGGAGGAGACAAAGATCGACCGAATGGAGATAGAGGGAAGAAGCGAAAACATAAGGCGCATCACTCAGCATAGATGTGAGGCACAGGTGGGAATAATTTTCCAGGATTCTCTTGTGAGCCTTGAGAGAATTTCAGACCATGCAAGAAACATTGCCGAGGAGAGAAGTCTTTCATCGGCAGATTGATAAAGTGACAGCATCATCAGATGAAGCACTAAATAAAAAAAGGAGCAGTTTAGCTATTGCTCCTCTTTTTTTAGTGACAAAATATACTGTTTGTGATACAATATATTGGCTCAAGGCTTTTGTTTAAGCAATAAATTTTAAAATCGGTACAACCTATAATATATATGGAGGGAATTTCTATGAGCGACGAAAAACAGAAGGCGTTAGACACCGCCATTTCTCAGCTGGAAAGGCAGTTTGGCAAGGGTGCGGTTATGAGACTGGGACAGACCGCCGCTTTGAATGTGGAGGCTATATCCACAGGCTCCATAACACTTGATTGTGCTTTGGGCATAGGCGGAGTTCCCAAGGGAAGAATTATTGAAATATTTGGGCCTGAATCATCAGGTAAAACAACTCTGGCACTTCATGTTGTGGCAGAGGCACAAAAGCAGGGCGGAACTGCCGTATTCATAGATGTAGAGCATGCGCTGGACCCTGTTTATGCAAGGTCCCTGGGCGTAAATACTGATGATCTTTTGGTTTCTCAGCCGGATACAGGAGAGCAGGCTTTGGAAATATGCGAGGCGCTGGTGCGCTCAGGAGCCATTGACGTGGTGGTTATAGACTCTGTTGCTGCTATGGTTACAAAGAGTGAGATAGATGGTGAGATGGGAGATTCCCATGTGGGAGTGCAGGCCCGTCTCATGTCTCAGGCATTAAGAAAGCTGACAGGAGCAATTTCAAAATCCAACTGCGTTGCCATCTTTATAAATCAGCTCCGTGAAAAAATCGGTGTTATGTACGGAAACCCTGAAACCACACCCGGAGGAAGAGCGCTGAAATTCTATTCCTCGGTTAGAATAGACGTGAGAAAGGTGGAGGCGATAAAGCAGGGCGGAGAAATAATAGGAAACAGAACAAAGGCAAAGATTGTTAAAAACAAGGTGGCTCCTCCCTTTAAGGAGGCACAGTTTGATATTCTCTACGGACAGGGCATAAGCCGTGACGGAGAGCTTTTGGATTTGGCTGTGGATATGGGAATTGTTCAAAAGAGCGGCTCATGGTTTTCCTACAACGAGCAAAGGCTCGGTCAGGGAAGGGACAACATCAGAGATTATATAAGAAACAACCCCGCCTTTGCCGACGAATTGGAAAAGCTTGTAAGGGAAAAAATGCAGGAAAAGCAGGATGATGCAGCAAAGAAAGCCCCGTCGGATTCATCTGCATCAAGGACAGCTGCCCCATCTCCCATAAAAAAATCCGCACCTCCTGTGGATGTGGATATTGAGGTCAAGTAGGCAATGATTCTCACAGATGCCCGATTGACAAAGGCAAAGAACATAGCCGTCTTTTTAGATGGGGAGTATTCCTTTTCTCTTCCACCTATAATATGGGAGCAGGAAAAGCTTAAAATAGGCATGGAGATAAGCCCTGAAACGGCATCCACCCTGCTTTATAAGGGCAGCTTTGATATGGCTAAATCAAAGGCATTGTATCTTTTGGGCACAAGGGCTTATACAAGGAAAAAGCTTTTGGAAAAGCTAAGTCAGAAATTCCCTTATGAAATCGCTTTAAAGGCGGTTGAAAGGATGGAGGAATTAAAGCTTATAGATGATGAGGCCTATTGCAGAGATTATGCGGAGTATCTTTTTAAAGAAAAGGGATATGGAAAAAGGAAAATAATTTCCTGTCTAAAAGAAAAGGGCATAGGAGAATTTATAATTGAGGATGTCCTTGAGGCTTTGGATATTTCTGATGATTTTGAGAGGGCAAGGGAAAAGGCACTTAAAAAGAAGCATGGCAGCACACCAAAGGAAAAAAACAGAATATACAATTTTCTTTTGTATCAGGGCTATGGCTATGAGACGATAAAACAGGTTTTAGAAGATATTTTTATTGAAGAGGATCAAGGTTATGAGTTATAAGATAGGCATGATATCCCTAGGGTGTGCCAAAAATCAGGTGGACGGAGAGAGAATCCTTTACAAGCTTGTAAAGGATGGCTTTGAAATCTGTGCGGATATAGAAAAATGTGACGCAGTTGTTGTAAATACCTGCGGATTTATTGAGGATGCCAAAAGAGAATCCATTGAAAACATTCTGGAGGCAGCAGAATATAAGAAAAGGAACCTCAAGGTTCTGGCTGTTACAGGCTGTCTTTCCGAGCGTTACAGGGAGGATTTTGCAAAGCAATTTCCCGAGGTGGATGTTATTTTGGGCATGGGGACCACCAATATGATAGCTTCCTCCATAAAAAAGGCATTGGAAAACGGAGAAAAGACAATAAGCTTTGGTCAGAAGGAAAACTTTCCTATGGTGGGGGACAGAGTTCTTACAACTCCCTCCTATTTTGCCTATCTTAAAATAGCAGAGGGCTGCGACAACAGATGTGCCTTCTGCGCCATACCGGATATAAGGGGACATTTTCGCTCTGTACCTATAAATGAGCTTATTGAGGAAGCAAAATTTTTAGCCTCAACGGGTGTGAAGGAATTGAATGTGGTGGCGCAGGAGCCTACAAGGTACGGACAGGACCTTTACGGAAAGCTGATGCTTCCAGAGCTTTTAAGGGAGCTATGTAAGATAGACGGCCTTAAATGGATAAGAGTGCTTTATTGCTATCCTGACAGGGTTACAGACGAGCTTATAAAAACCATTGCCGAGGAACCTAAAATAGTAAAATATATAGACCTTCCCCTGCAGCATATAAACGACCGAATTTTAAAGAGCATGAACAGAAGAGGCTCCTCAGAATATATCAAGGAGCTTTTAGCCAAGCTCAGACGGGAAATTCCAAAGGTTGTCATAAGAACTACCTTTATTGCAGGGCTTCCCGGTGAGACAGAGGAGGAATTTTCCGAGCTTTGCGATTTTATCCGTGATCAGGCCTTTGAAAGGCTGGGCTGCTTTGCATATTCTGAGGAGGAAAACACTCCGGCAGGCGAAATGACAAATCAGATAGACCCTGAAATCAGACGAAAGAGAGCGGATATAATCATGGATGAGCAGATGGGAATAGCTCTCTCTATTGCCAAGAGCTGTGAGGGTGAAATTCTGGATGTGCTTTGTGAGGGCTATGATGAGGAAAATTCCTGCTATGTGGGAAGAAGCTATATGGATGCTCCGGATATAGACACCAAAGTTTATTTTGATTCCAAAAGAAAAATAGAAGAGGGAGATTTTGTTTCTGTTCTCATCACAGCAAGCGACGGCTATGATTTGGTAGGAGAAATAAACGAATAGAGGGTAGCTTTATGAATTTGCCGAATATTTTAACAGTTTTAAGAATGATACTTATTATTCCGTTTGTGATTTTGATGCAGTCTCAGTCACCTGCGGCGCTTTTGTGGGCGTTGATAATATTTGCTGCTGCCAGTTTTACCGACCTTTTGGACGGAAAGATTGCAAGAAAATATAATCTGGTTACAAATTTCGGAAAGCTTATGGACCCTTTGGCAGATAAGCTTTTGGTGATGAGCGCCATGCTGCTTTTTATAGAGAGAAGGTGGGCGCCTGCCTTTGTTGTTGTCATTATTCTTTCCAGAGAGTTTTTGGTCACATCTGTAAGGCTTCTTGCAGCTAAGGAGGGAACTGTTATTCCTGCTGATAAATGGGGCAAGGCAAAAACAGTGGTGCAGATGATTTGGATTATAGCAACTATGGTGTGGTTTTATGTGGAAGGATCATCAATTGCAGACGGCGTGTTGGGCTTGGATGCGGCATTTTGGGGCTATGGCTCCATTATAGTCCTCATGTGGCTTTCTGTGATACTGACACTTATTTCAGGCTTCAATTATATTGTAAAGGCAAAGGATTTTATTTTTAAGCCTTAACTTAACAAAAATATCCGCTTTCAATCAGCGGATATTTTTATAAAGGAGAAGAATTATGATATATTTTTTAAATTCAAGTCCGTGGCTGGAAGATACAGACAGATTCAGCCATGCCAATTTTTATGGGGAAAATCTTCACAGGGCACTTTTCAAAAAGGAGATAAGCTGCGTTTACATCGTGTCCACACCGGATGATTATGCAAACAATGAGCTTTATTCATGGTGGATGAAAAGGGGCTTTTTAAATGAGGGCTATGAATTTTCCTCCTATACCATTCTCGACAGAAGAAATGCCCACATGGCAGCAGAGCTTATAAAAAAGGCAGACCTTCTTATTTTGGCAGGGGGCCATGTGCCCACACAGAATAAGTTTTTTTGTGACATTTCCCTTAGAGAAAAGCTGGAGGGATATGACGGGGTTATAATAGGCAATTCGGCAGGAAGCATGAATCAGGCCGATGTGGTCTATGCCCACCCTGAGCTTGAGGGTGAGGCTGTGGACAAAAGCTATAAAAAGTTTATAAAGGGCTTGGGAATAACAAAAACCAACATCATACCCCATTATGAGGATTTGAAGGACGAATTTTTGGACGGGCTGAGGGTATTTGAAGAAA
>JAHHUC010000080.1 GCA_020024215.1 Oscillospiraceae bacterium
GCAAGGCTTTCTTTTAAAAAAAATAAAAAAATACCTTCCTTTTTAAAGGAAGGTATTTTTTTATCCCTAAAGCTTCAGCTTTTAATATTTGTCAAAATCGTTGTATTCCACAGCTGAATCAGCCTGGGGCATTTCATGGGCTGTATAGGAAAAACCGCTGCTGCCTGCATCGGAGCTGAGCTTGAATCTGGCAACCATATTGTGTATCATGTTTGCCTGTGATGAAAGCTCTTCGCTGGCTGCGGCAGATTGCTCACTTGTAGCCGAGTTGGTCTGAACAACGGCGGAAATCTGGTCTATTCCTTCCTTTACCTGAGAAATAGACTGGGCGTCAGCTTCAATAGCCTTTGCTATTATAGCAATCTCCTCAACCGCAGTTCCTGCTGACTGCTTTGTATCCATAAGTGAGCTTGCCACATTGTTTACTATTGCTTCGCCGTTCTTTACAGACTGAATGGAATTGAAAATGAGGTCCTTTGTTGCCTTTGCAGATTCATCGGACTTGGCTGCCAAATTTCTGACCTCGTTTGCAACAACTGCAAAGCCCTTTCCGGCAGCGCCGGCTCTTGCTGCCTCAACAGCTGCGTTAAGAGCAAGAATATTTGTCTGGAAGGCTATGTTTTCAATGGTTGCGATTATCTTCTGGATATCCTGTGAGGACTGGGAAATCTGCTTCATTGCCTCCACCATGTCCTCTATGCTGTTGGCGCTTTCTTCAACATATTTTCCTGCTGTATTTGCCAATTCCATTGCCCTTGCAGCGCTTTGGGCATTGTTCTGAGCGTTGTCGGAAATGCTGCTGATGGTATCTGAAAGCTCCTGAATAGAGCTTGCCTGTTCGGTTGCACCCTGTGCCAGAGACTGTGCCCCCACAGAAACCTGATCAGAGCCGGCAGCAACCTGCTCGGCTGCCTGATTTATCTGGAAGATGGCGTCGCTCAAGCCGCTGTTTATCTTGCGTATGGAGGTGATAACAGGCTCCAAGCCGCCCACATATGCCTCGGGCATTGAAGACTGTACATCCAGATTGCCCTTTGCCATTTCATCCAGAACCCTGCACTCATCGTCAATGATGGCCTTTAGTGTCTGCTGGCTGCTGCGCAAGGCATCACAGGTTTCGCCCAATTCATCCCTGCTGTCATATGTTATGGGCGCATTGAAATCTCCCTGCGAAAGCGCCTTCGAGGCATCCCTTATCTGCATGAGGGGAGGAATGATGGAGCTTGCCAGCTTTCCTGTGATGAAAATAGAGATAACTATTCCGGCGATTACAAGGCCCAAAAGAGTCCAGAGCAGGAATCTGTACATAGCCATTGCATCGTCAATGCGCCTGCCTGTGACAGCCTTCTGTTCCTCTGTTATCTTCATAAGTATCTGGGATTCCTCCACCAAGAGAGGCAGAAAGCTGTTTCGGAACAGCTGATATGCGGCAACAGTGCCCTCCTCGGTGTCCTCTCTTAAATAGTTGTGAAAGCGTGTTCTGTATTCTGTCTGTCTTGCTATGACATTCTCAAGATCTGTTATATACTTCCTGTCAACAGTTGCAGCCTCACTGAATTCCTCAAAGAGCGCCACATTTTTATTGATCTCCTCCATGCTGCCGTCAAGATAGGCAATCTTTCTGGCAGGATCGCTTTCGGTTACAGCCAGCAGCAGATAAGCTGCCTCGCTTTGCAGGTTGCGGTTCATCTCCCACACTCTGGATGTGTTGGGCAATGTCCGGTCAACAAATATATCAATGTGACCTTTGAGCTCCTTCATGCCTACTGCACCGCCTATTGCCATTACAACACTGAGCAATACAATTAGCACCAAGCTCAAAAACAACTTGCGTCTTACCTTCATGTTCTTCATGCATTACTTCTCCTTCTTTGAATATGTTCTATTATAAAACGACGGCATACAGCAGGAAAAGCCGGCGTGTTCAAATGCATAAAAAAACACAGACAAATGGCTCAAAACCTTTTTCTCTGTGTGGGTAAGCTATATTGCTTGCAGCAAAAGACAGCAGGTTAGCAGCCTTGCTGCAATTTATAGGATAAAAATATATCCAAGAACAATATACCTGCAAACCCCTTTGCCTATAACTTTCTTTGATATTACCAAAATTCCTTAAATTTGTCAATACCAGACATTATTTTTACATAAATTTTCTGAATTTTTATGTTTACATGTAACATTTTACAGATCATTATTGTTATATAATCAAAGGACAGCGTGAGAGGGGGGAAAGAAATTGAAGGACAGTCTTTTGAGGGAAATTTATGAAAGATACAGTCAGGAGATATACCTTTATATCTTTTCCCTTTGCAAAAACAAGGCACTTGCAGAGGACATCATGCAGGAAACCTTTTTGAAGGCGCTGCTGTCCCTTCCCGATTTTAACAGCAATTTAAGAGCATGGCTTTACAAGGTGGCAAGAAACATGACGCTCAACGAGCTTAAAAAGGAGAAGAGGTCAGCCCTTCTGGATGAGGAAAAATATCCCTATGAGGATTTTTATATGAGCGATGAAAGAATCATGCTTTTAAACGCCCTTTCAAAATTGAAAAAGGAAAAAAGAGAGGTGCTTGTGCTTCAATATGTCTTGGGATTAAGCCAGAGGGAAATTGCGGAAATTTTGGGAATCTCTTTTGAAAATGCAAGGGTTTTGTCATTCAGGGCAAAAAAGGAGCTTAAAGCTTATTTGGAGGGAAAATAGATGAAATATGCTGAAATTTTAAAGCTTTATAAGGAGGGCAGGCTCCCCTTATCAGAAAAAGAGCAGGTGGAAAGAGATATAGAAAAGCAGGAGGCTATAAGCGATTTCCTCTTCGATATGGATGAGACAGGGCTTGAGGAGCTTTTTTCTGCCGATGGGCAAGGGGAAAAAAATTTTGATGACAGCGAGGAGAATTTCCTTCGCCTTATAAAGAAAAGCATAAGAAATTCCTTTATAAAAATGGGAATAGCTGTGGGGGCTTCTGTGCTTTTTATAACATTGCTGATAATTTTTGTGCTGCCTGAGGCGGTGGATAAATTCTATTATGACCCAAATCAGGTTGTGGGTGTGCAGGAGGATAATGCTCAGATAACAACCGACAGAATGAGCCTTGACATGGCCTGCTATTCCGAGCTTTTCATGCCGCAAAGCTATCGAAATGAGGTGATAGCAGGAGAAAACGGCTTTGGCTGCTATGACATAACAATTCCGCAGATTGTATATTCTCCAAAAAACACTCTTAAAACGGTGAACGGAACACTTGAGAGAAACAAGCTGATTTTATATGACACCGACACGCTTAAACACATTTCGGTAAACAGCTTCATACCGCCTTCAAACGGTGAAAATCCCGTAAGCTATGACACAGCCCCCCTAGGAAGCAAAGAGGATGCCAAAAGATTTTTAGAGCAAAAGCCAAAGGATATATACGGAGCTTTTATATCACTTGAAAAAGCCTGCAATTATGAGGATGCCATAAGCTGGCTCTATGGCAAAAATATCAGCGAGGGAGCAATCTGGTGCGCTGTCTACCATGAGGACAAATCAGGTGAGCCGATTGTAGAAAATATAGGATTTAAGGTTGCAAACAGCGGCATATGCCTTGATTGGGACAGGGAAAAATACCCCATTCTCTCGCTTCTTGACAACAGCGGCAAAAGCTATGATCTGTTTGACGAAGAAAGTATGAAAACTCATTTTTTAAGTCTTTTGAGCTATATAAGAGATAACAGGGAGATATGCCGTATTATGAGGGGGCATGGTTCTGACAATGACGGATTTTATGAAGATCTCACAGCCTATGTAAAGTCTGAGGGGCTTAAAATCCACGGCTTTTATATTGAGGCAGAAAGAGATGAGCTTTTAAAGCTTTGGGAGGATGAAAAGGTCAGCTATATTTATGCCGTTAATATCTATTGATAAAAAGCCGGGGACTGTTATCTTTTTGTTTTAAAATATTTTTAATATCTTTATGGTTTACTTGCAGCAGCATTTATAATAGAATTAAAAAGCTCTTTATGCCGAAAAGAGCTTTTTAAAATTTTTCGGCAAATTTGAAAAAGGAACGATATCTATGGCATCATCTGCCGAACAAAAGGAAAAAACCATTCTCTTCATCTCATTTTTTGCAGGGCTTTTATTCGCCGTGCTTGAATTTATCTTCGCCATACTGACAGGCTCCCAATCCGTTCTCATGGATTCACTGTACGATGCCTCCGAGCTTGTTTTCATTGTGTTCATTTTGTTTCTCACTCCGCTTTTTCACAAGCCCATATCCGAAAAAAGGCCCTACGGCTTTTTTCAGGTGGAGAGCATAGTCATAACAGTTAAAAATTTTATGATGCTGTCGGTTACAGCCGGTGTTTCTGCTCAGGTAATAGGCTCTGCCCTCTCAGGGGGAAACCCTGTCAACGGGCTTTATATATCCTTCTTTCAGCTCTCCTTGGGGCTTTTGAGCGTCATTGTGCTCTTTATTATGAATAGGTATAACAAGGCTTTGTCCTCACCGACTGTGTCGGCGGAAATTCTTGGCTGGAGGATAGATGTCTGTTACAGTCTGGGGCTTTCCTGTGCCTTTTTTATCTCCCTCTTTTTGGAAAAAACTCCCCTTAAAGCCATAGCTCCCTATTTTGACCAGATAGTGGCTGTGGCAATAATCATACTTACGCTTCCTGAAATTATAAGGATGCTCATATCCTCCATAGGCGAAATATTTTTGTTTTCGCCAGATGAGCACACCATGAACACAATAAAGGAGATCTGCCAAAGCAATATGCCAAGATGGGGCTTTGAGCCTGTGTTTTTTGACATAACCAAAACAGGCAGAAGGATATGGGCATCGGTTTATTTTATATCGGCTGACAATATGCTGTCTATAACCGAATTAAAGTCTGCAACAGATGAGATAAGCTGTCTCATCTCAAAAAAGCTTGAGGGCTGCTCATTGGAGCTTATAGCCTCGCCCTCGGAAAATTTCCCCATAGAGCAGGAAATTAAAAAGGAGGGGGACAATGCCTGAATTTTTGCTTGTTTATGCCATAATTATAAATGCCCTTGCCTTTTTTATGTTCAAAGCCGATAAGCAGAGGGCAAAAAAAGGAAGCTGGAGGATAAGCGAAAAATGCCTTCTCACGCTTGCCTTTGCAGGCGGAAGCCTAGGAGCGCTTTTGGGGATGAAGCTTTTTCGCCACAAGATCAGAAAGCCGCTTTTTTATATATCGGTCCCTCTGTTTTTGGTTTTGCAGACAGGGATAATTATTTTTGCAGCATATAAAATTTTATAAAGCCTAAAAAAAGGCTCCCTTAGGAAATAAAGCTTTCTTAAGGGAGCCGTCGTTATTTACACAATTATTTACATATAAAGCTTTTTAAGCTTTCGCAGCTTTGGCAGCACAGAAAGCTTTTTTAAGGGCGCAAGAACAGCAAGCAGCATGAACAGAAAATCCAAGTCGGCAACAAGAAAAACGGCAATAACCAAATTCTGCTCCTCATAAAGCAGAAAAATCTGGAAAATTGATATGATAAAAAACACCGCCGCGGCAAAGGACAGCTTGATGTATTCCCTGTTTGCCCCTTTTATATCCTTAAAAAGCTCTTCATTTTTTTCTAAGGGGGACAGGTTTTCTAAAATCCAGTCCTGCTTTCTTTTTTCATTCACTCTTATGATGTGGCATATCCCTAGGGAGGAGACTGCTGCTATTGCAAATATGCATTTTATCAAACGCATAAAATCACCGCCCATAAAAAGCTTTTCAGGCAGGCTCATTATCCCGATTCCCACAGCTAAGGAGAAAATAAGCCACAGCAGGCTGCATACGGGCCTTACATGGTTTATTTCCATCAGAAGCTCATTTGAAATGTGATAAAATTCTTCAGATTCGGTGGAAAAATAATAGGAACCGCCTTGCCTTGATGCTCCTATCTGCACAAGCTTCATAGGCCTTGCCTCACAATTACTTTAAAATGCAGAAGGTAGCCGAGCCAAAGGCAATAAGCTTTTTTGTATCTGCATTTTGTATCTCACAGTTAAGGGAGATCAGTGTGGAGCCCAGCTTTTTGCACCATGCCTTGCAGATGAGCATATCTCCTAAAAAGGCGGCATTTACAAAGCGGACATTTATATCCGCTGTGGGCGCCGCCTTATGCTCATCCATAGCATAGGCAAGACACCCCATGCTCATATCCATAGCTGTTGTCAATATTCCGCCGTGGCAGGCGTTGAGGGTGTTTATCATAAAGGGAGTAACTCTGAAGGCAAGCTCCAGACTTGCATCCTCATAGGAATAGCTCAGCGGATAAAGCCCCATTTTGGAATTTATGGAATCCTCGCTGCTGTTGTTTAAATTATCAAAAAAATTTACAATATCCTTGAAAATATACGCAGTTTTTTCTGTCACAGAATAATCCTCCTAAACAAAAAGTTCTATCAAAAGCTTTGCCATAATTGCTGCTATAACCGTCACAATAAGCGGCTTTATAACTCGGCTGCCCTTATCTATTGCCAGCTTTGAGCCTATGGCAGAGCCTATTATTGACGCTGTGGCACATTTTATTCCCAAGATTATGTCCACATTTTGGGAAAATAAAAATACTATAAGCGAGCCTAAATTTGAAGCCAGGTTTATAAGCTTTGAGGTTCCCGATGCCTTTACATAATCCATCTTTATGAAGGAGCAGAAGGCAAGCACAAGAAAGGTTCCCGTGCCGGGGCCGAAAAATCCGTCATAGCAGCCGCAGAGAAAGCCGATGACTGCCGAAACGAAAAAAAGCTTTCTGCCCTTTATCATACAGGAGCTGTCATCCTCTGATTTTCTTGCGCCGAAAAGCATTATTCCGGCTGCCAGAGGAAGAAGTATCAAAAGGCATATTGACAGCACCCTTTCAGGCAGCAGCAGTATAAGCCTTGCCCCCAAAGCCGAGCCTATCAGCGAGGAGGGAAAGGCAAATATAACCGACTGCCACACCACCTGATTGCTTTTTGCAAATTTATAGGAGGCGTAGGCTGTCCCGAAAAAGTTGCCGAATTTGTTGTTGCCTGTTGCCATCTTCAAAGGAAGCCCTGCCAGGGCATAGGCAGGAAGCGAAATAAGTCCTCCTCCTCCTGCGATGGAATCCACAAAGCCGGCAAGCGCAATGGCAAGCAAAAGCAAAAGCTCGGTTAATAAACTCATGTTTGTTCTCCCTTATCACATGCTGATGTCTAACGTAAACTTTATAACATCAAAACCGTTTTGTCAATAAAAAGCGGAATTTATTGAAATAAAGCATTAAAAGCCGCCTTTTGCAGGGAAGCTTAATTGCTTAAAGCATGGCTTTTTAAAAAAATTATAAAAAAATCGGAAAAAGGTGTTGACAAACAATAAAAGTTCTGTTATTATGATGAAGCTGTCAGCGCGATAGTAAAGACAGCGGACAAGGAAGGCATAAGATGCTGGTGTAGCTCAGTTGGTAGAGCAGCTGATTTGTAATCAGCAGGTCGG
>JAHHUC010000081.1 GCA_020024215.1 Oscillospiraceae bacterium
ATTTATGACTATCGCACTAAGCGCCATTATGCTTTTAGCCTTGGCATCATGCAAAACAGATGAAAAAGAGCAGTCTGAAGCCTTAAATTCTGAAGGTGTGCAGATACCGAACCCTTTTATTGATTGTGAAAATATAGAAGAAGCAGAAAAGATTGCAGGATTTGATATCTCTGTGCCAAAGGACATTGCTGCCGATAGGGGGGACAGAAAAATTCGTGCAGTTGAGAGCGAAATGATAGAAATTATATACACCGATAATGCTGAACAAAAGCTTTCCATAAGAAAGGGAATAGGAGAAAAAGATATAAGCGGAAGCTATGAAGCATATGAAAAAACAGTAGAAGCAGCTGTTGACGGCATAAATGCAGAGCTGAAGGGAAATAATGACAGCTTTTATGTGGCAGTATGGACCTTTGGCGGCTATTCCTTTTCTGTTGCAGATAAAACAGGCCTTACAAAGGAGGAGATGAAGGCTCTGATTGCAGAAATAAAATAAGCTGTTATAATGGTTTGAGCATATTTGTTTTATTCATCTGCCTTTGGTGAGAAATGAGGTGACAGATTGATAAATTCAGCTAAGGATGCAGCATTTTGCTTATATTTATCCAAATTTATGTCGGTAATAAATGCTGTAATTCTGTTTCTTTCAGATATAAAAAATAAAGAAAACCATAAAAAATATTCAAATGAGAGCAGCTTATTCAATGCTAAAGAACAGCAGGCAGAGCGTTTGCTCAATGAGTATGGAGATAATATTCTCAGGCTGGCATATACATATCTGCACAACATAAGTGACGCAGAGGATATTTTGCAGGATACATTGATTCAATATATAAGAACAGCTCCAGCCTTTGAAAATTCTTTCCATGAAAAGGCATGGCTTATCAGGGTAGCCGGAAATTTGAGCAAAAATAAAATCAAATATAACAATATCCGGCTGACAGATGAATTGAAGGATAATTTGGAGGCACAGTGTCAAAAGGATTTGTCCTTTGTGTGGGAGGCGGTAAAGCAGCTTCCGATAAAATATAGGGAGGCAGTTCATCTTTACTATTATGAGGGCTATTCAACAGCAGAGACAGCCAAAATTCTTGGTCGAAAAGAGTCTACCATAAGATCAGATTTGAAAAGAGGACGTGAGAAGCTTAAAGAAATTTTGAAGGAGAGATACGATTTTGAGTGAAAAATATAATAAGCTTATGGAGAATTTAAAGGTTACGGAGGCTATGCACAAAAGAATTTTGCAGAATATAAAAGAAAAAGAGCGTAAAATTGTTTGTGGCGGAAAATTTTTTAATGCCAAAACAATATCAGCTGCTGCCTGTGTACTTTTGGTGTTCGGATTGTTTTCTGTGTCTGGTTTTTATACGACCAAACAAGAGGAGCATGAATCGTATTCAAATCTTTCAAACGGTATTGCAGAAGCCTCTTCAATTTCAGAATTGTCAGAAATTGTGGGATTTGAGGTTGTGGAAATAAAGACACCTCCCTTTGAGGTAAAGGATGAAAAATATCTGTCCTATTGGGGAAATATGGCAGAAATCAAATATACGGGGGAAACGCAGTATTCTGTTTTTAGGCAGTCCCTTGCATCTGATGATATTTCAGGGGATTATGATAATTACGCAGTACAATTAAAGCGCAGCATAAATGGTGCTGATGTTTTATTAAAAGGAAACAGTGAAAACAGCTTTGTGTCTGCATCTTGGAAAGATAATGATATATTTTTTTATATTCGATTTTCAGAACCGCTGACATTGGAAGTGTACGAACATATTCTTTCTGACATTATAGCATGAAAAAAGGAATCTTCTCTGACTTATAAATTGTCAAAGAAGATTCCTTTTTATTTTAAAACAATGGGCATTTGTTTTAAGCAAGAATATTTAAAGAGAGTCTTTATCTGATAAATGTCTCTCCCAGAAGAAGGGGACAGTGCTCCAATCATATGATTTTAATTCCACCTTATGGCTGAGAGGATCAAAGTTATAATGTTTTTCTACAAAGAAGCTTTTATTGTGGCCGTTGGCTGTCACCATTCTGACCTTAAAAAAGTCAACTCCGTCATTTTCAAGCTCCTGCTCTGCTGTGCCTGCCACAAATGGAATGTAGCTGCCGGAATAATCATAAAGATAAATTACATCGGGCTTGCTTTTGGAGCGATAAATGGAGTTGCCCGCATATTTTCTGTCCAGATTGGCACCTTGAAAATTTTCCTGCGGATTTTTCTTTGTGCGAAGCAATACGCTTTCCAGATATCCTATCTCTGTATCTTCGCCGGAAATTTCACTTACTGTGTCATTTGATTTATAATAATTCTGACCATCTATATGAATGACCTGTCTGTATGTCACAGGATCTGTTACCATGCATATGCCTATCAGCAATGACAATACTGCAGCTCCGGTCAATTCCCAAAATTTAGGCTTCTTCCACATACTTAAATTTTCTATCCTTTCTTTTGTATCGCTCTCACCAAATGCAAGCGGAGCCAGCATTATAATTTTACCCGAGGTGAAGTTAAGCAGCGATTGGCAATAGTCGGCGCTTGCCTCTTTTCCAAGCCTTCCTATTACAGCCTCATCACAGCTCATCTCCATATCCTTTTCAAACATTATAAAGGCAATCCAAGCAAGAGGATTAAACCAATGAATTGAAAGTGCAAAAAAGAAGAGGGCTTTGAACAAAGGGTCCAGCCGCTTGATATGATATTTTTCATGCATAACAATATATTCTTCCTCATGCTTTGAAATAGATGAGGGCAGATATATTTTGCTTTTTATAAGACCTAGTGCAAAGGGGGATTTTACATAATCGGAAATATATATGTTTTCCCTTAATGGAACAGCTCCGACAATAGATTTTCTAAGCTGAACCAAGGCCGATGCCCCATAGACAATCATGCACAAAAAGCCTGCGGCCCATATATATTTTGCGTAGTATAAAATCAGGCTTTCCCTGTTATTCTGCGTGCTTTCCAAAGCGGATTTTTCAATGGAAAGGGCATCAGAAGCCGAAGAACCGGGATTTGACAAAATTATCCGGCTTTCAACCTGCTTTTGAATTTCGCTGACATCGTTTTTCTGAGGCAGCAGACTTAAATCGGATTCAAGGGCAAAGGGGCACAGAAGCCTGAAAATAACTGAAAACCACAGAATATATGATATTGCCTTGGGAGATTTTTTTAAAAGTGTGCGGGCTATAAGCACAATGCATATAACCACAGAGGATACTAAAGACATGCTGATAATCTTACCAAATAAAGCACCGAGCATAAAATTACCTCCTCATACTGTCGATAATAGTCTGAAGCTGGTTGATTTCTTCATCAGAAAGATGCTTTCTTGTTCCAAAGGCAGCCACAAACGCAGGAAGAGAACCGTCAAATGTATCATTTACAAATTGTTCGCTCTGCATGGCATAAAAATCATTCTTTGAAATAAGAGAAGAAACCACCCCTTTTTCATTGCAGAATATACCTCTGTCGCAAAGCCTTTTCAATATGGTATACGATGTGGATTTTTTCCAAGACAGCTCAAGCTCAGCTATTGAAGCAAGCTTGGCAGATGTTATTGGTTCGTTGCACCAGATTATATCTGCAAATCTGGATTCAATTGGCCCCAGTTTTATTTCACTCAAAATAGCACCTCCTTTATTCTACACATTGTAGAACACCATCATTCTACAAGATGTAGAACGAAAAGTCAATAGGTTAAATGGCAGCGGATAAAAAATATTTCTTAATTGTATATGTGAACAATAAACACAATAAAAGCAAGGGAAATTTGGTATTAGCGTCATTGCTTTAATCTGTTTATTATGAAACCGCTTTGATATAATCTGCACAAAATATTGCCTTCAGGTAAATCATGCCTTCATATACCAAAATCAGCATATGTTACTTAACATAAAAAGGATATATGCAGATAACAACAGAAAAGAGGCACTGCTTTTATTGCAGCGCCTCGTCAAAATATTTCTTGTCCATATGCTGTTTGATATTTGAATAGAGATTTTCTTCAAATATCACCAGGAAAACCATCATATCATTTTCTGTTAAAAATTCCTCTATGGCAGAGACAGCTACATCAGCAGCCTCTATTTTGGGATAGCCGTAAACTCCGGCTGAAATAAGCGGAAAGGCAATGCTTTTAAAATTGTTGATGCCGGCTATTTTAAGCGATTCCTTATAGCAGGAAGCAAGCTTTTCCCTTTCTCCATTATTTCCGCCTCGATAGACAGGGCCGACTGTGTGTATAACATAAGAAGCATTAAGATTATACCCCTTTGTCATTTTTGCCTGCCCTGTTTTGCAGCCGTTTAATTTTCTGCATTCCTGCAAAAGATCAGGCCCTGCCTTTCTGTGTATGCATCCATCAACCCCACCGCCTCCTAAAAGGGAAGAGTTAGCTGCGTTTACTATGGCGTCAACAGAAAGCTCGGTTATATCACCTTTTATTATTTTAATCGGCAATTTCTCTTTACTCCTTTCTTCGGCAAAAAGAATTGTTCATATAAAAAGTGTCTTTTAAGCTTATCTATATGATTTTTCCTATTCTTTTCACCACCTTTTCTTTATTGGCTTTTTTCAGCTTTTTCAGCAGCTTCTTGCATTTAATTTTTCATGCTCACTCTATCTATTGTTTTAATGCACTTTCTCAAACATTCTTTCAATGGTTCTTTTTCTGCTGTATCATAGAAATGCAACAAAGCTTCATTGAAGTTAAGTGCATTTGACTTCCCAATAGTTAATACCCCCTGTCCTGCTTCAATCAAAATTTTACTTGAAATAATCGTTGAAGTCCTCTTGTTTCCGTCCCAAAAAAGCTGTTCTCTTACTGCATAACAAAAATATTCTAATGCCTTTTCTCTTGCGTCTGAAATCGCATTTATATCACTTAAAATATTTTCTACTTCTTCTTTTTTTGGAATGGGCGGTGTATAATCTGTTCCACTTACTCCAACTGTTCCATTTCCTAATGTTCCCCAATCCAGACTTTCATTTTTTGAAACTATTTCATTAACTTTGCATATATAATTTAGCGTGATCGGCACATCAATATTTTCAAGCATATACTTCCATGCATCCTTTAAATTAAGAACTGTTTGAATATCTGAAACCGGAATATTATTAACTATTGCTCCGTCTATAATAGCTTGTGTTTGGGGAAAAGTTACATTAACGCCCTCAATATAAGCTGTATTAAAAACCAATTCTGTAAATAGCTTTTTTGCTAAAAACACATTTTCTTCTCTGTTCATATCATTTTCCTTTCGATAAAAGTCAGCATATCACAGGTACTTTTCAAGAGCATTTCTTACAATTTCCCCAGTAGATACACCTTTATCTTCTGCCGCCTTTTTCATAGCAAGGTATTGTTCATTACTCAATGCAAGAACAATATCAATTCCGGTTCCGGCTATGGCCGATTTATCATTTTTCTTTACCTTTTCTGCGTCTTAAAGCCGCAGTGTTTTCGCCTGATTTGGGGGTAAGATAAATTGATACCTGAATATTTTTCTTTATTAGCTTTACGGACAGCTTTCACAGGAGCAGCTTCTTTCTTCTTTGCTTCTGCCGGCTGCACTTCTTCATAAAAGCCTTTAAACTTTATGATCTTCAGGTTACACATTACAACACAATTTCCGTCATTGTTAAACACAATAATGCGCTTTAGAATACCAATCATATCAGCTGCCATGCCTACACATTCATCTTCATAGGCTTTGGGTGTGTCAATAAGGTCATCGGCAATATGCTTGTCCTCTTTTACAGCGTCAAGCGACATCTTATCAAGAAAGCTTCTGCCTCTTACAATTTATCTTACCATTTTTACCTCTGCAAGCTAAAATTACTTTTGGGCGCTTTCAATAAGACCTTCTATATCATCGCTGTGAGATACCTTGTATATATTTTCCGCAGGGTAGATAGCTCCGCCAAAATAGATGGCAGGATTGCTGTCACAGCTTTTGTCAAATGCGATTCTGTGAATAGCGGCGTGATACATTCCTGTGTGTATGTTCTTTTTGCACCAGGATATGTTGCCGGGTGTTATGCCGCCCCCGGGAAGTATTTCCACTCTGCCATCGGCGATTTTAACCATATCATTTATGACATCTGCACCCTCCGGTACGGTGGGCATCTGACCGCTTGTCAGTATTCTTTTAACGCCAATGGAAATAATATCCTCCAAAGCTTTCTTATAATCAGGTGTTACATCAATAGCTCTGTGGAAAACAGCCTCCCTGCTGCCTATAATCTGCATCATTTCCAAAGAGCGCTCCTTGTCGACAGTTCCGTCAGGCTTTAAAAATCCGAAAACTATTCCGTCTGCTCCGTTTTCAATCAAAGAAGCGGCATCCTCCTTCATCACTTCAAATTCAGTTTCTGTATAGCAGAAGCCGCCTTCTCTGGGGCGAACCATACACATGACAGGGAATGAGGGGTATTTTTTCTTTATAACTCTCAATGCTCCCACAGTGGGTGTAAGCCCCCCGTGAAAAAGGTCGGAGTTAAGCTCTATTCTGTCTGCGCCGCCCTTTATAGCTGCCAGTCCATCCTCGGCAGAGCCACAGCATATTTCAAGTAAAAAGTCTTTCATATT
Organism: Oscillospiraceae bacterium; assembly: GCA_020024215.1. Lineage (GTDB taxonomy): Bacteria > Bacillota > Clostridia > Oscillospirales > Ruminococcaceae > Yanshouia. The sequence goes on from JAHHUC010000081.1 coordinate 6,606, forward strand.
GCTTCACCTCAAAATTTATATTGAAATATTTACAAGGCTTTTTCTCTCACCTACAACTATTCCGTTATCATTTATGAAATAGGTGGGATGAAGTGCCTCTAATCTTTCGCGATGTTCGTCTGTAAGAGCATTAAGCGCGCTGAGAATTTGTATAGCGATAAACGGCCATGCGCTTTCTGTTCCGTCAACCAGCTTAAAGGAAACACCGATTCTCTGCTTCTTTAAGCCAAAGCCATAAACTCCGTTAGCTCCTCCTTTTGCTATGATGTTGGGATCTTTATTCATTATTGTGCACATAAAGCCCTCACCTCTTATCATGTGAGGATATCTCATTATTCTGTCCACATTTTCTTTGGCAGCCTCTCTCAGGCTGTCATCCTTTATTGTGTCAATGCAGGCGAGATTTTTAAATGCGATAGCTATGTTTTTGATTCCCACAGCAAATACAGGTACACCGCAGCCGTCAATTCCTATTTTTATTTGCTCTGTTTCGCTCATGGTTTTTATAGTTCTTTCAACTCGGTTGTGAACCAAAGAGCCTACCTTCCAATAATCTTTCACATCCTGTCCCAATTCTCTTTGAACCATCATAAGAGCACAATGCTTGCCTGAACAATTGTGAAACACCTTTCTTTTGGGAATTTTGTTAAGTATTCTTTCCTCGTTGCTTTTTTCATCGGCAGGATAAGCAGGGTTCATTATTAGCATATCCTCGTTAAGACCGGCTTTTTTCAGTATGCTTTCAACAGCGTTTACATGAC
>JAHHUC010000082.1 GCA_020024215.1 Oscillospiraceae bacterium
GAAAAAGCTTTTCAATGAAAATAAGCTGCTGCCCTGCGAAAGAGAGACAAGGCTTGTGTTGGAATGTGCAGGAGAAGTTGTTTTCGTAGAGGGGTTTGGCGTTTCTTCAAATGTTGCGGTTGATGAAAAAACCAAAACTGCTGTAAGGATAGACATTCAGTAATTTTTTATCGGAGGGTTTATATAATGCAGAATGATGTAAAGGAAATACTTTTTTCAGAGGAGGAAATAGCTTCAAAGGTCAAGGAAATAGGACAACAGATTTCCCGCGACTACAAGGATAAGAATCTTATGCTTGTCAGCGTGCTGAAGGGATCTGTTATTTTTATGGCAGATCTTATGAGGGCTATTGATATTCCCCTGACAATTGATTTTATGGCTGTTTCCAGCTATGGCTCAGGTGTAAAAACAACAGGCGCCGTCAAAATTTTAAAGGACATCGACAAGGATCTTTCCGGCTTCGATCTGCTCATAGTGGAGGATATTTTAGACAGCGGAATAACACTTTCCTATCTCACAAAATATCTCAGCAATAAGGGGGCAAAAAGCATAAGAATTGCAACGCTTTTGAACAAGGAGGACCGCAGGCAGGCAGACATAAAGGCTGATTATTCCTGCTTTGATGTTCCTGATGAATTTGTAATAGGCTATGGTCTTGACTATGACCAGAAATACAGAAATCTTCCCTATGTTGGAATTTTGGATCCTAAGATCTACGAAAAATAATGTAAGAGGTGATTAAAATAAATAATAGGAAAAACCGAAATAATCTTATGTGGATGCTGCTTTTGACAGGTTTGGTTGTCATATTGGTTTCCTCATTTGGTTTTAAGGAAAAGGAAAGCAAATACACAATTTCTCAAGTCATTGCCATGTTTGAAACAGGAAAAATCGAAACATACAAAATCGACTTGGGAACAGGTAAGCTGACATTTAAGCTCAAGGGATCTGAAAAGGAGGAGATTTACAATGTTCCTAATGTAAATCTTTTCTATGATCAGATACAAAAGCATGTGGACGATTACAACAGAAGCGTGGAAAAAGAGGAAGACAGGATAGTCTATGACATGAAGCCTATTCAGCAGCTTCCTGTATGGATAAGCTTTTTGCCCAGTCTTCTGCTTATAGGTGCAATGATAGCACTTTTCTATTTTACCTATAAGCAAAGCAAAAGCGGAGGCAATGTCACAGGCTTCGGAAAGGCGAGAACAAAGGTTCCGGATGGCGGCAACAAGGTTACATTTGATGATGTGGCAGGTACGGATGAAGAAAAGCATGAGCTGGTAGAGGTGGTTGATTTCCTTAAAAATCCTCATAAATTCAACTCTTTAGGCGCAAGAATTCCAAAGGGCATCCTGCTTGTGGGACCTCCCGGAACAGGTAAGACTCTTTTGGCAAGGGCTGTTGCAGGCGAAGCCGGAGCACCCTTCTTCTCAATCTCCGGCTCTGATTTTCTCGAGATGTTTGTAGGTGTGGGCGCATCGAGAGTCCGCGATCTTTTCGATCAGGCAAAAAAGAGTGCCCCTGCCATCATTTTCATAGATGAAATAGATGCTGTGGGAAGGCAGCGCGGAGCCGGTCTTGGCGGCGGACATGACGAAAGAGAGCAGACCTTGAATCAGCTTTTGGTTGAGATGGATGGCTTTGTAGCAAACACAGGCGTCATTGTTATGGCTGCAACCAACAGACGTGATATACTTGACCCAGCTCTTTTAAGACCTGGAAGATTTGACAGAGAAATCTATGTCGGCTCTCCGGATATAAGGGGCAGAGAGGCTATTTTGAGGGTTCATGCCAGAAACAAGCCCCTTGCTCCCGATGTGGAATTAAAGACCATCGCCGCCTCTACATCCGGCTTTACAGGCGCAGATTTGGAAAATCTTTTGAATGAGGCAGCCCTTTTGGCAGCCAGAAAGAATTTAAAATCCATCACACAGGAATGTATAGAGGAAGCAACCATAAAGGTGGTGGCAGGGCCTGAGAAGAAATCCAGAATCATAAGCGAGAAGGATAAACGCTTAACTGCCTTCCATGAGGCAGGACACGCAGTTGTGACATACTATTGTGACACAGCCGACAAGGTTCATCAGGTTTCCATCATTCCCAGAGGCATGGCAGGAGGCTATACAATGAGCCTTCCCACCCAGGATAAATCTTATATAACAAGAAAAGAAATGTTTGAAAATCTTCAGACTCTTTTAGGCGGAAGAATTGCCGAACAGCTGGTTTTGGATGACATTTCCACAGGAGCCTCCAATGATATCGAGAGGGTTACAGCAGTTGCAAGGTCGATGGTTATGAGATACGGCTTTTCTGAAAAGCTGGGCACTGTTGTTTACGGAAGTGACCCCAACGAGGTATTTTTGGGCAGAAGCCTTTCACATGAAAGAGATTATTCTGAGGAGGTTGCAGCCGAAATTGATGAAGAGGTAAGAAAAATCATCAAGGAGGCATACCGCCTTGCAAAGAATACATTGAGCGAAAATATGGATAAGCTTCATACTGTTGCCAATGCGCTTATGGAAAAGGAGAAAATTGACGGAGACGAATTCGAGTCACTTATGAAATACGGCAGACTTCCTGAAAAAATCGAGAAAATTGCCGACAGCTCTTCTGCAAATAAGGAAGAAGAGACAAAGGCGGTTGAGCAAGCAAAGCCTGTGGATAGCGGCGAGGAAAATCCAATTGAGCAGCCCCTTGAAAAAACAGAGGCTGAAGCTTCAGAGGCAGCCGAAAATTCTCAGGAAAAAGAATAATCATTTAAAGGCAAATAAAACAAGCGGGGCAGGAGAAGCAATTCTTCTGCCCTTACTTGACAAGATAAACTCCTTTAATATAGAATGGGTATGTACTGTATGGAGGAATTTTTAATGGCAAAAAAGACAAATTATGATAATGAGAGCATAACTCAGCTTAAAGGCGCCGACAGGGTAAGAAAACGCCCTGCCGTTATTTTTGGTTCTGACGGACTTGAAGGCTGTCAGCACTCGATATTTGAAATTTTTTCCAATTCGATAGATGAGGCAAGAGAGGGCTATGGAAATAAAATTATACTCACAAGGTATGATGACGGCTCTATATGCTGTGAGGACTTTGGACGCGGCATCCCGGTTGACTACAACGAAAGGGAGCAGAGGTATAACTGGGATTTGGTGTTCTGCGAGCTGTATGCCGGAGGAAAGTTCAAAAATGAAGGTGAGGACAGCTATGGCTATTCCTTGGGACTTAACGGACTGGGACTTTGTGCCACACAATATTCCTCACTTTACATGGATGTGGAAATTGTAAGAGACGGATTTTTGTACAAGCTGCGATTTGAAAAGGGAGAAAATGTAGGGGGACTTATAAAGACACCTGCCAACAGAAAGCAGACGGGCACAAAAATTACATGGAAGCCCGATTTGGAGGTTTTTACAGATATAAATGTTCCCTATGAATATTATAGGACCACTGTCAAAAGACAGGCTGTTGTAAATCCCAACATCAGGTTCATATTAAGAAATCAGGTGGGTACAAACATTCAGGAGGAGGAATTTCTATATGCAAACGGAATTTCCGACTATCTGGCAGAGCTGGCAGGAGAGGGCGCCTTTTCCTCCATAAAAACATGGGAAGCCTCAAGAAGAGGAAGAGACAGACAGGACAAGCCTGAATATAATGTGAAGCTGCTTGTCTCTGTGTGCTTTTCCAATAGGATAAATTTCTGCGAATATTTCCACAATTCAAGCTTTTTAGAGCATGGCGGAAGCCCGGAAAAGGCTGTCAAGGTTGCCTTTGTCAATCAGATAGACAGCTTTTTAAAGGCAAACGGCAAATATCTAAAGGATGAAACCAAAATAACCTTCAGCGATATAGAGCCGTGTCTCTGCCTTATTTCATCCTCATTCTCAACTGTCACCTCCTATGAAAATCAGACCAAAAAAGCTATAACCAACAAGTTTATATATGAGACTATGACCGATTTTCTCAAGGAAAATCTCGAGGTTTATTTCCTGGAAAATCCCGATGAGGCAATGAAGATAGCAGAGCAGGTGCTTATAAATAAAAGAAGCCGTGAATCTGCTGAAAAAACAAGAATAAGCATTAAGAAAAATCTGGCAGGCTCTATGGACATTTCCAACAGAGTGAGCAAATTTGTGGACTGCCGAACAAAGGATATCTCCAAAAGGGAGATATATATAGTGGAGGGTGATTCTGCCCTCGGCTCCTGCAAAATGGGCAGGGATTCGGAATTTCAGGCAATCATACCGGTGAGGGGAAAAATACTCAACTGTCTTAAGGCTGAATGGAACAAGATATTCAAAAATGATATCATAACTGATATAATCAAGGTTCTCGGCTGCGGAGTTGATATAAATGCAAAGGCCAACAAGGATCTGCCGCAGTTTGACATCGACAATCTCAGATGGAATAAAATCGTCATCTGCACCGATGCGGATGTGGACGGATTTCAGATAAGGACGCTTATCCTCACCATGCTTTATCGTCTTACACCCAAGCTTATAGAGGATGGGTATGTATATATTGCAGAATCGCCGCTTTATGAGATAACAACAAAGGCAAAGACCTATTTTGTCTATTCTGATGCAGAAAAGAACAGACTTACAGAGGAGCTGAAGGGACAGAAATATAAAATTCAGCGCTCAAAGGGATTGGGCGAAAATGAGGCGGATATGATGTGGCTGACCACGATGAATCCAAAGACACGCCGCCTTATAAGGGTATCTAAGGAGGACGCTCAAGCCACAGAAAAAATATTCGATCTTCTTTTGGGAGATAATTTGCAGGGAAGAAAGGAATATATAGCCAACAACGGCCATCTTTACCTTGACGAACTGGATTTAGCTTAGGAAAGGAAGAAATTATTTTGGCAAAAAAAAGGACAGAAAACAAACCAAGGGTTGAAAATACAGATGCATATATTGAAAATGCAGGAATAATTATTGACCAAAAGGTTACTGACACGCTTTTGGAAAATTATATGCCCTATGCTATGAGCGTGATTGTGTCAAGAGCCATTCCGGAAATAGACGGCTTTAAGCCCTCCCACAGAAAAATTCTTTACACCATGTACAAGATGGGGCTTTTAGGACCTAACAGGGTAAAATCTGCCAATGCCGTAGGTGAGGTTATGAAGCTTCACCCTCATGGAGATATGTCCATTTATGAGACTATGGTCCGCCTCTCTAAGGGAAATGAATCTCTTTTGCACCCGTTTGTGGATTCAAAGGGAAACTTTGGCAAAAGCTATTCAAGGGACATGGCTTTTGCGGCATCCCGTTATACCGAGGTAAAGCTTACATCGCTTTGTGAGGAGCTTTTCAGGGATATAGATAAGGACACTGTGGATATGGTGGACAACTATGACGGAACAATGAAGGAACCCACACTTTTGCCCACCACATTCCCAAATATTTTGGTAAATTCAAATGTGGGCATTGCGGTTGGAATGGCAAGCAACATATGCTCCTTCAACCTGGAGGAATTGTGCAATACCACCATAGAGCTTATAAGAGACCCGGATCACAATGTTATGGATACACTTCCTGCTCCGGATTTTGTTTTGGGCGGAGATCTTATCTATGATGCCGAGGAAATGAAGAAAATATATGATACAGGAAGAGGCTCCTTCAAGATAAGGGGCCATATGACATTTGACAGGTCCTCAAACTGTATAGAAGTTACATCCATTCCTCCGACAACAACTATTGAAGCAATTATAGACAAGGTTGTTGACCTTGTAAAAGAAGGAAAAATAAGAGAAGTATCTTATATAAGAGATGAAACGGATCTAAAGGGTCTTAAGATAGCGATTGACCTTAAAAGAGGGGCAGATGCCCAAAAGGTAATGGCCAAGCTTTACAGATATACACCTATGGAGGACAGCTTTTCCTGTAATTTCAATGTTCTTATAAACGCAGTTCCTATGGTTTTGGGTGTAAGGGATATCCTTTTTCACTGGATAGATTTCAGAATAAACTGCGTTAAAAGAAGAGTTTCCTTTGAGCTTGAGAAAAAGAAGGAAAAGCTTCACCTGCTTTTGGGGCTTGAAAAAATTCTGTTGGATATAGATAAGGCTGTAAGGATTGTCAGGGAAACAGAAGAGGAAAGTGAAGTCATCCCCAATTTGATGATAGGCTTTGGAATTGATGAGCTTCAGGCAGATTATGTGGCAGAGATAAAGCTTCGCCATTTGAACAGGGAATTTATCATTAAGAGGACCTCCGAAATTGAAGATTTGAAAAAAGATATTGAGGATATGGAGGAAACGCTCAAAAAGGAGAGCAAAATAAAGCTTATAATCATAAATGAGCTTAAGTCTGTGATAAAGAAGTATTCTCAGAAGAGAAGAACAAACATCATATACGATTACCACGAGGAAAAATTTACAGAGGAGGATACCATCGAGGCTTATCCTGTCAATCTTTTCTACACCTCTGAGGGCTATTTCAAGAAAATTACGCCGCAGAGCTATCGCATGAGCAGCGAGCACAAGCTTAAAGAGGGGGATAAAATCATAACCGAGGTTTTATCAAACAACAGGGCAAATCTGCTTTTCTTCACTGATAAGTTCCAGGTTTATAAGTCTGCCGCCAGCGAATTTGAAGATACAAAGGCATCGGTGCTGGGCGATTTTCTGCCTGCCAAGTTGGGCTTTGATGAAAAGGAAAGTCCTGTTTCTATGGTGGTTTCGGAAAAATATGAGGGATATATGATTTTTGCCTTTGAAAATGGAAAAATTGCCAAAATTCCTCTTTCTTCCTATGAAACAAAAACCAAGAGAAAGAAGCTTTTAAAGGCTTACAGCGATAAATCTCCTCTTGCCGGGATGGTTTACGTCCCAAAGGATGACAATATCCTGCTGGAGGCTTCAAACGGCAAAATAATGATTCTTGATACTGCCAGAATAGCTGAAAAAAATCTGAGAGATTCTCAGGGAATACAGGTGTTTGCTCTAAAAGGCAGACAGACACTGAAATCTGTAAGAATATTTGCAGACGAGGTAAAAAATGCGCACCGATATGTGCCCAAAAATCTTCCTTCATCCGGCTTTTCAGTCAAGGAGGATGATGAGGCAGAGCAGATGACATTGTAAAAGCAAACGGGGAGGCTTATTG
>JAHHUC010000083.1 GCA_020024215.1 Oscillospiraceae bacterium
TCAGAGATACAGACATGGCTAAGGAAATGATGAACTATACAAAGATGAATGTGCTCACACAGGCAGCACAGGCTATGCTTGCACAGGCTAATCAGCAGCCCCAGTCTGTTCTCCAGTTACTCCAGTAATTTCTTGGGAAATTTTAAAAATCACAAAACAAAAAAGAGGGCTTCGGCTCTCTTTTTTTGTGCAGTTTTCAACCAAAGGCAGAAGAAGCGGTTGAAAGTTTTGAAATTTTACTTAAAGTCAAAGAAAAACAGCCCCTTTCTGTTTAAGAATTGGGGCTGTTGGATTCTTGAATTTTAAGATGTGCAGGAATTAAAGCTTGTGCGAAAAGCTTTTTACAAGGAGCAATGGGGGCTTTGCCCCCAACCCCACAATTTTTCGAGAAAAATTGATTAAAGCTTAACCTGAATGTGCTTATCATTACAAAATGTTATTTTCCGATATACGCAGGCACTAAAGTTATGCAAATAGCTTTCTCACCTGTGCGAAATAAAATTCTTTGCAAGCTTTCTTTTAAGAAAGCGGCGCAGGAAGAAAAAATTTGCAAAAATTAAGCTTAACTTAAATCTGCTTTATCATCACAAAATATTATTCTGTAACACACGCAGGCACTAAAGTTATGCAAATATCTGCATAGACTGTGTGGATTAAAGATTTTTGCTGTCTATGTCAGAAAATAGGCATTAGGAAAAAATTGCAAAATTTAAACCTGACATAAATGTGCTTATCATCGCAAAATGCCAATCTGTAACACACGCAGGCACTAAAGTTATGCTAATAACAGCATAGCCTGTGCGAAATTAAAATCTTTTTTTAAGTGCCTTTTCAATTCTTTCTTCAAGCTTTTCAACATTCTCTCTGGGTGTTGCCAGATTGATTCTTATATGTGTATCATTCTGCATATGAGGCGGGAAGAACCAATCGCCGTAATCAGGGGCAATTTTACACTCCTTCTGAACAAAATCAACCAGCTCATCATGCTTTATATAAGAGCCCAAATCTATCCATGCAAGATATGTACCTTCCAAGGGGGAGATTACAATTTTGGGGAATTGCTCTGAAAGAGAACTGCTCAAATATTGGAAATTGCCCTTTATTTCCTCCAAAATTGCCTCGAGCCACTGCTCACCTCCCTGATATGCGGCAGCTGCTGCGATGATGCCGAAGGAATTTCCTGCATATATTCTTGTGCCCTTTACAAATGCCTTGAATTTTTCCCTTATTTTTTCATCCGGAATTATTACAAAAGAATTTTGACAGGCAGCCAGATTAAAGGTTTTGCTGGGAGCTGTAACAGTAACCAGAATGTTGTCATAATCTCCTATTGTGGCGGTGGGAGTGTGCTTTTTGGTCATTTCAAAATCGTGATGTATTTCATCTGAAATGACATACACCCCATACCTTTGGCATATGTCAAGAAGCTTTTCCAGCTCCTCTTTATCCCATATTCTGCCAACCGGATTGTGGGGAGAGGAAAGTATAAACAGCTTTACATCATTCTCAACAATTTTTTTCTCAAAGTCATCAAAATCAATGCTGTAAACTCCATTGTCATTTTTCAGCATGGAGTAGACAGGCTTTCTTTCATTGGAAACTATTGCCTCCATAAAAGGGTAATAGACAGGGGAAAGGAGAATTACAGAGTCGCCTTTGTTTGTGAGACTGTTGACCAAAAAGAAAATGCCGTTGACAACTCCGGGAGAGAAGAAAATCCAGTCTTTTTCAATCTTGTAGCCGTGCCGCCTGAGCTCCCAGCTTATAAAGCTGTTTTTATATTCCTCAGGCGTTTCAAAATATCCGAATGCGCCCATTTCCACATACTCCTGCAAGGCCTTTTGAACACATTCAGGAACCTTGAAATCCATATCCGCAACCCAAACGGGAAGCAGCCCCTCATCACCGAATTTTTGGCTGCAAAAATCCCATTTTGAGCTGTTTGTGCCGGCTCTGGTCATAAGACATCTGTCTGCAAACTGTTTTTTCATATTCTCATTTCCCTTCTTAAAAATAATTGCAAGGTATAAATATACAATATATAGTATAAGTCTAACAATATTTTTACATTATGTCAACAAAGTTTTTATGTGTATCTGCCAAATATTTGCACAGAGGAATAATTTTTTGTCTCAGGCTCATATTCTATACAAAAAAAGAGTTAAAAAAACCTTTTTATCAGGCTTGACAAATTGTCTCATAAGTGGTAACATTTAGACAATACAAATTGTCTCAAATGATTTTTACATATATTCTGCAAGGCGGGGGATTTTAAAAATGGCTAAAAAGGATCCGATGAAAAAAACAGCAATAAAGGAATTTGTGGAAAAATTCTTTTCTGAAAACGGCTATTCTCCCACGGTGAGAGAAATTGAAAAGGGTGTAGGCATAACAAGGGCAACAGTTCAAAGATATCTTGAGGATATGCGGGATAACGGCGAATTGAGCTATGCCGGAAGAAGAGGAATAGCCACCATTGTGACAGATAAAATGAACAATGACACGGTTGCAGTGCCTTTAGTAGGTCAAATTGCCTGCGGAGCTCCCATATTGGCGCAGGAAAACATAGAGGAATATTACCGCATGCCTGTGGTGTTTGTGGGTGAGGGCGATTTCTTTATGCTGAGGGCAAAGGGGGATTCCATGATAGAAGCAGGAATTGATGACGGCGACACCGTACTTATAAGAAAACAGAATGTTGCAAAGGAAGGTCAGATAGTTGTCGCTCTTATGGAGGATGAGGCAACCTTGAAAAGATATTATAAAATACCCGGAAAAAAGGAATATCGGCTTCATCCCGAAAATAAAAAATATGAGGATATAATAGTTTCAGATTTGATAATACAGGGAATAGCCGTAAAGGTATTCAAGGATTTAAGCTAGAAGGGGGAGCAAGAGAATGACAGAGGGCAATTTAAGAAAAAACAGCCATTTCAAAGCATGGTGCAGATTTTATGTTCTGGGACTTAAAAATAAAAAGGCAAGAAGATTATATAACAGCCTTAAAAGCTGGGACAGGTAAACTTGGCTTTTGCTTTTTAAAGTCATCTCCCGGAAAAAAATCGGTAGATGACAAAATTATGGACATCTTATGCACCTGCACAAAATAAGGCAAGCTTTTGGATATGGGTGCAATTTTCAATTCAGATCAAAACAGCAGGCCTTTGTTTTGCAGAATAAAATACAAATAGTTTTATTTTTCTCATTATATACCTTTTGTTTGACAATATTGGCTGTTTTCAATAAAAAAATCCCCGAAGTCCGGGGATTTATCCATCAATAAATTTTTGTCCTTAAAAAGCATTGGCAGGGACAGCAGCCATATATATAATAGTTATATGTGTTTCCTCCTGTGCCGCTGCCCTGGTTATTATTGCTTTGACCTGTGCAGCCGTTTTTATTCATTTGGTTTCCCATACAGCCTGAAAAGCTGTTTTGGCTTCTGCCGTTCATGTTTTGGTTTGAACAGCCGTTAAGGCCTGCACATCCGCTGCAATTTGTGCAGCAGCCGCAGATGCCTGTGCCGCTGTTGCTGCAGTTGTTATTTGTATTTTGAATAGGCATTAAGGCTGAATTACAGTTACAATATTTCCAGAAATCGCAGCAGCAGCTGCAATTACAATTACAGCATCTCATAGTTTATGCCCTCCTTTATAATATATAATATGAAGGAGGGCACAAATCGGCTACTTTTTTATAAACACAAGGCGGCAGTCATCGCTGTGCTTTTCACTGTATTCATAATCCGGGGCGCCAAAGCCCTTGAGTGTTTCTGAATCGGTTATGGCGTTTTCTGCCATAAACCTCACCATTCTGCCCCTTGCCATCTTGCACATTGTTCCTTTTTCAATGATTTTTCCCTGTGACTGCTCACCAAAAATCACGTCTATGAATCTTACATTTGAAGGGCAGAGCCTCTTTGCCAGCGATGAATATTCTTTAGAGGCAAGATTTATTATTGTGTTTTCATCCTCATACAGCTTTGAGCAGACCTTTTGCTCCCAAAAATCATAGAGATTTTTGCTGTTGTCTATGGATATTTTTGCCTGCATCTCCAGCCTGTACAAAGCCACACCGTCAAGCGGCTTTAAAATTCCGTAAAATCCCGACAAAATGCGCAGATTGTTTTGTATATATTCAAAGTGCTTGTTTTCAAATACACCGGGCGCCATGTATTGAAATTGTATCCCGTCATAGGCAAGTATGGCAGGAGTAAGATTTCTTTTTAGATCCATATGCAGAATTCTTTGAAAATTTTCCTCTGCTATGCTGTCATTGCATTTCCAAAGCTTTCTTAACTCATCAAAGCTCATGCTTTTAAGCTTATCCAATATTTTTTGAGCCTCCATGAGAAATACAGGCAGCTCCTTAAAATCAAGGTAATCGTTATCCACACGCATTTTTTTGGCAGGAGATATTATAATTTTCATTTCTTCACCTCAGATAAAACCTTTTACAGCCGAATTTTAGCATTTTGCACCCTTTTTTTCAATTATAACACATTAAAGGCAGAAAGATATTTGAAATTTTCATCTGTTGGGATTATAATAGTAAGCATTGACAAACTAAGGAGGAAGATATGTCCGCAACGCTTTTAGAGCTATTGGAAAATAAAAATACAAATGAAAAGGGAAAAAGCCTTTTGCAGCTTGTGGATTCCTACACTGTGATAGATCTTGAAACCACAGGGCTTAACCCAAAAACAGATGAGATAATTGAAATAGGCGCCGTAAAGGTTGTGGATAACCTGATAGTTAAAAGCTTTCAAAGCCTTGTAAGGCCCACTGTGCCCATAAGCGAATTTATAACCTCGCTTACAAAGATAGATAACCGGATGGTAAAGGATGCCCCTGTCTTAAAGGATATCTTAGGCAGGCTTTTGGTGTTTATAGGAGATGACATCGTGGTTGGCCACAATGTCAATTTTGATGTTAATTTCATCATAGCCGGTTCATTAAGGTGCTTTAAAAGAGGCTTTCCCAATGATTTTATCGACACCATGAGAATAAGCAGAAGGCTCTATCCAAAGGAAAAGCACCACAGGCTCTGCGATTTGGAGGAAAGGTTCTCTCTTTGCAATGAGAATGCCCACAGGGCACTTTCGGATGTTATGTTGACAAAAGAGTGCTATGACCATATGAAAGAATATGTGGAAAATTCCGGCATCAGCCTTTTGGAGCTTATGCACCAAAACAAGTCTCAGGAATAAAAAATCATGTTTGATTTTTAGTTCTTTTATAGTTCACTCTTTATTGCGTTTTTTTTAAAAAATCAGCTATATTATTATATGAAAGAAATATTTGGGCTTTTAAGAAAATTTATCCCGTCGGGCAACAATTTTTATAAATTACAGCACTTATATATCAAATGGAATGTAGGAGGTAAAGATATGAAAAGAGTTTTATCGGCGCTTTTGTGCCTTGTCACTCTGATGTCTTTTGTAAATACAGCTGCATTGGCATCAGAGGGTAAGCCGGTGCAGTCTTTAAAAGAAGTAAACGAGCTTAACGGAGTATGGGAGGGAAGTCTGCCGGTTTTTCTTGACAACGGCACCTACTTCAACGATATCGTCACCATAAATATTGATGAAAGTGCCTCTGTGCCTGTGCGTCTTAAGATAACATCGCTGGATTTGCAGACGGTGTATGTTGCGCCGAGGGCATATCAGATGTATAACAAGGTGCTTAATTTTGAGCTTTATGATGACAGCTGGTATTCTGTGGCTGAGCTTAAGCTGACAGCTCCTGACACCATGCAGGGAAGCTATTCTCAGAAAAAACACAAAATGCCCATAGAATTCAGAAAAATTTCCTCCACACCCATAGAGGAAAAGAATATGAAAACACAGTTCCTGTTTGATGGAGAAACAGCTGAGCACTGGCTCGATGAGCTGAAAAAATATCAGAAATATGAATCCAAGGGAAAGGATCTGTCCTTTACTTATTCTCTCAACGAGTCGGATAAAATTCAGCCCATAATAGATCTCTACGGACTTGATAAGCTTGCAGAGGCAAAAAGTGACATTGAAATAATGCAGATGGTTATGAAAATTGTAAATGACAATTTTGACCATAACGGAAATGTTGCCATTACAGATAAAACCGATCCTCTCACAGTTATTGCCCTTCACAATGAAAAGGGCGGAATAGAGTGCAGAGGTCTTGCCATTATACTTTCTGAAATGCTGAGAGCATGCAAAATTGAAGCAAAGCCCATCATGTGCATATCGTCAAAGGAGCCGGCAGAATGCCATGTAGTTGTTCACGCCTATTCTCCGTCGTTGAATCAGTGGATAATGATAGATCCCACATACAACCTTATGCTCAAGGATGAGTTCGGCAATTATGTGGATCTTCCCAGACTTCGTCAGGCACTTATAAACAATGAGCCGCTGCACGCAAATGATGAAGCAAATTATAACGGCGCACCCTTCTATATGCCCAGATACAGGGAATATATGACAAAAAATACATTCAGATTTGCCTCTGCAAAGGATTTTTACTTTGGCAGCAAGATATTCCCGAATACAGATGTGAAAAATGATGCCAATGTTGAGGCTTCAAATATTTTCGGAAATGAATTCGGCGATACAACAAATCAGCTTACCGATGAAAAAAATCCTATATATATGCTGGTTCCCTCCGATTATAAGGTTCCGTTTGCAAATTCGAGAAAGGAAATTGTCACAACCGATGCAGATGCATTTTGGGCACTTCCTGAAAGAAGCAAGGAAATTGCAGCCCAGCTTGCTGCACAAAAGGAGCTGGAGGCAAAAAAGAAGGCTGAAGAGCAGGCCGCTTTGAACAGTCAAGCCCCGGAAAATGCACAGCAGAGTTCTGCACAGCAAAGCTCCCCTTCACAGCCTGAGGAAAAAAGCAGCCAAAAGTAACCATATGAATTAACATTTAAAAGGCAGTTTGTTGATAACTGCCTTTTGCTTATTATAGGGCAAATATGGCTTAAAAGGCTGTTTTACAGGTATAATTTGCCGCATAATCGGGAAAAATTAAAAAAGTAGGGAAAAACTGTTGACAAACATAAGATATAGAGTTATAATAGCAAAGCTGTCTTGAGA
>JAHHUC010000084.1 GCA_020024215.1 Oscillospiraceae bacterium
ATAAAACTGAGCTTTTAACTCAATCAATAAGGCAACAGAAGTTGCCAACCGCACAAGCGGTTTTCGGCATTCGACCCGGCTGTCCGTATGGCCACAAGCCGACAAAAATCGGCGGTCGTATCCTGCTTTGGAAAACTCTTTCCAATTGAGACTGGTAGAATATAACATAACATCTAAAAAATGTCAATACATTTTTTGATTTTATCCTGCCGGATATAAAATTTATAAAAACAAGGGAGCTGTCTTTTCACAGCTTAAACAGGGGCATATCTTCTCCTGTTTAAAATATAAAGCCTTTTGGTTGTTGCCAAAAGCTTGTGGATACGCATAAATTCCGCAGATGCGCAGATTTTATCCGCAAGGCTGACAGCCATCGACTCCTTATGCCTCGGAAGAACTGTAAGGTTTATAGGCCACATATGGCTGACGATTATCTCTCTTTCCAAATCATTGAGCCCGAATCTTTCAGCATTCTCACAAGCCATTTTAGGATGCCGGCAAAGCCTTTCCCAATGCTTAAGATCCATATCGTCCCAGTTGCACAGATGAAGATCGTGCAAAAGCCCTGCCCTTGCAGCAGAAACATAATCAAGACCCCATTTTTTGCACAGCTTATAGCTTAAATAGGAGACGAAAATGGAATGATCCAGGCAGCTGAAGCCCTCGACGTGCTGCTTGATGTCGTTCATGCTCAAAACTGCGCTGTCATTGAGAAGATCCATCACAATTTCAAGATACTCCCTGTCTATTTTGGAGTTCATGGGAATCACATCCTTCCTTTAATAATAATTTAATATGCCGTTGCAAAATTGTCAATATTCAAGGGGCAAAATTTACAAATTGCCTATTATTTGCTCTCTGACAACATCTGAAAGCTGCTTTAATTCTGCCCTGTCCATATCCTTTGTCTCTATTGCCGGAAGTATTTTTACACTTATCTGTGCCGGCTTTATCCAATTTTTGTTCGCCTCCATCACCTTATAGCTGCCGTTTATGCAAACAGGCACAACAGGTGCCTTTGCTTTTTCACATACCCTGAAGGCTCCGCTTTTAAAGTGAGACACAGGGCCGCCTCTTGACCTTGTTCCCTCCGGGAAAATGATCATGCTTCTTCCAAGGCGCACAATATCTATGGCTTCGTTTATGGATGTCATGGCTTTTCTGGGATTTTCCCTGTCTATAAAGACACAATCCAAAAGCTTCATCCAGCCCTTTACCAGAGGTATTGCCTCCAGCTCCTTTTTTGCCACTATGGCGTTTGGCTTATCAAGGCTTGTGAGCAAAACAGGTATATCAAAATTCCCCTGATGGTTGGAAACAAAGACACACGCCCTGTCCCTTGGTATATTCTCCCTTCCCTCCACTGTTATTTTTATGCCGGCAAGCTTCATAAGTGAACCTGCCCACATATTTACACAGGAAAAGACCAGCCTCTCCTTTTTGACTTTTTCCCCTTTTTTCATAAGGTGAAATGCCCGCCACTGGAAGGGGCAGAAAAATATAAGTGACAGCCAGAAATAAATAAACCATATTATTGTTCTCATTATGCTTCATTCCTCATAAATTGTTTTCAATAGGTAATTTTAGCATAATAAAGCCTTTCTTTCAACCTTTTTAGTTGAAGCAGAGTTTACTATTTGATATAATGATTTAGCAGTGCCTGTCACCATATTCAGGCACAACATAAAATATTGGGGATTTTAAAATGAAAAAACTTATTTGTGCGGTACTATCAATGGCTTTTATGCTGACAGGATGTCTCAGCAGCAACAAGGAAAGGGCCATAAGATTTGATATAAAACATTTTCCCAATTCTCTGGATGCCCAGATGACTATGGAAAAGGAAAGCATACCCATACTTTTAAACACCATGTCCGGACTTACCAAAATTGATGAAACCGGGACGGCTGTTTTGGATTTGGCAAAAAGCTGTCAGGTTAAAAACGGCGGAAGGGAGTACGTCTTTATTCTCAAGGACAACCTTAAATGGCAGGACGGAACTCCGCTTACCTCCCGGGATTTCCGGTTTGCATTAAGAAGGGTTCTGTCACCTAAAACCCACTCCCCCTATGCGGAGAGATATCTCAACATAGTAAACGCCGGAAAGGTTTTGAGCGGTCAGCTTTCGGAGGAATCTCTCGGCGTGACATCCCCTGATGACAAAACGCTGATAATCCATCTCAATGAGCCGGATTTTTCTTTTCCCTCACTGATGGCACAAAGCCCTGCACTTCCCTGCAATGAGGAATTTTTCAATTCCTGCAAGGGAAAATATGGACTTTCACCGGAAAACCTGCTTTGCAACGGCCCCTTTTATCTTCATTCCATAAATGAAAACCTCATGCTGTTGAAAAAGAACACAAATTCACTTGAAAGCGCAAAAACAGAAAAGCTTTATTTCTGCACCGAAAGAGGAAATCCTCTGGATATTTTTTTGGAAAAAAGAAGTGAGGCGTGCATTGCCCCCTTTGATGAATATGAGAAAATAAAGGATTTGCCCAAGCAGGAAATATACAACAGAACATTTGCCGTTGTGATAAATCCCGAAAGCGAAATAGGCAAAAATTTCACCTATCGCAAAGCCCTTTTAGGCTCACTTTTCAAAGAGGACTTTTCCGGCGAGGGAAAAAATACAGAAAAAGCTCAGGGAATAGTTCCCCCATCCACACTTTTTGAAAATATAAATTACCGGCAGAATGCACAGGCTGCGCTGCCCTCAAAAAAGCTTGTGCCGGCAGAGCTTAAGCAGGAAATCCAGGATCAGATATCCAATGAGAGCAAAGGAAAGCTTCCAAAGACAGAAATTTACACCGACAATTCGGATATAAATTTTTCCATTGCCTCCAAAATACAGAATATCTATTCCACCGACCTTTCGCTCTATATCAATATAGTTCCTCAAAATCCCTCTGATTTTTCAAAAAAAATTTCCTCAAAGGATTTTGAAATTGCAATCTGCGAAATAAAATCGGTGCAGGACAAGCCGCTTTTCTACCTTGCCCCCTTTGGGGACATTGATGTGGAAATTGACGGGGAATTTGTAAAGATAAAGGATATTCTGCAGCAATCGGAGTCAGAGAGCAACCCCGAAAAGAAAATAGAGCTTTTAAAAAAGGCAGAACAGGCGCTTATAGATAATTATTACCTGCTTCCTCTTTATCATGCGCCCACCTATATTCTCTCCTCTGACAATTTAAAGGATGTTTTATATCTCCCCTCAAAGCAGGCCTTTTTCTTCGGAAATGCGGTTTTAAATGAAAAATAACAAATATATGACATAAGCTTTGTTCAAGGTAAAATAAAAAGGCAGATATCGTTCTGCCTTTTCTTATGCCTTAAATTTATTTTTCTTCCTTTTTTACAGCGCTCTTATATTCCTTTGTGTCCTTTTCGTCCCTTACATTTCCTCTTGCCTTGCCGGAGGATTCGTTTTGCTTTCTGCGGTTTTCATCTGTCTTTGAATTATAATTTTTTGCCACGGTTTATCACCTCTTTCTAAAAGAAAGTATTCCCCCAATCCTTTTTTATATTCAAAATAAGGCAAAAAATATAGCATTTATATTTTAAAAATCAAAGCTGCTACTCTGACTGCACAGAGGTTAAATTGCACCATATTTATCAGTCGGTATGCTGCATAAGAAAAGGGGGTGCTTTATTATGCCAAAGGGAAATACACAAAAAGAGATATACTCCGAAATTTTAAAAAGCTGTTATAAAAACCGTGCCTTCATAACACTGTACCTTCCTCAAACATATTTTTATTATAAAGCACAAAAGACCACCGGCTCTAAAGCTTAGCCATGTGGTCTTTTTAAATCTGCCGCAAATTAGGACTGATAATTTTGCTTTATTGTCCCAAAGCCCTTATCTCAAAGCCCTGAGATTTTATCTCGTCTATAAGATCGCCTAAAATCTCAGCGTTGGTGCTTCCCACAGGATGCAGAAGGAGTATCTCACCCTCATGCAAAGAGGAGGTGAGCTTTTCCAAGGCCTCAGAGGGAGCCATCTGATTTTTGGGGTCCCAATCCTTATATCCAAAGGACCAGAACACGCTGGTATAGCCCATCTGATTCACCATTTCCAGAGATCTTTCCGAAAAGCTTCCGGCAGGGAATCTAAAATATCTCATCTCATAATCAAACTCATCCCTCACATTTTCATGCAGCAATGTAAGGTCCTCATAGCACTCGTCTATGCTCTTTTGTGCAAAATCCAAATGCTTGGTGGAATGGCTGCCCAGTGTGTGGCCCTCGTCAATAATTCTTCTTATAAGCTCCTTCTGAGAATTGAAATAATCCCCTGTGATGAAAAATGTGCCCTTTACGCCCTTTTCCTTAAGAACATCCAATATAGGGGCAGTAAAGCCGTTTTCATAGCCCTCGTCAAATGTGAGGTAGATAACCTTTTCCTTAGGACCTATGAAAAGCGCATTTTTGCTGCCGTATTTTTCCATGAGAGCCTCACAGCTTTGGCTTCTCTTGTCATCCTTGTTGAAGTGCGGCCCAAAGCCCCAGGGAATCTGCTTGGAATCTAAGCCCTCCAGCACCTCTTTATCTATTTCCAAAGAGAGAGGCTCCGCCTGCTCTGACGGCTCCTCCATAATCTGCTCTGAGCTTTCGCTCTCATTTTGCAGCGCGTCCTTCTGCCCCTCGTTAAGCGGTTCAGAATCAGAAGCAGAGGACTTTGTCTCGCTCATATCCGAGGAGACAGCCTCCTCTCTTGTGCCGAGATTTCTCTCAGCGCAGCCGCCAAAGCTTAAAAGCATGGCAAAAGAAAGAACTAATGCTAAAAATTTCATACTATCACCTGTATCCTTAAAACTAATCCATATCTCCCAAAAAGAAAAGCAAGGCAGAAAGTGCTGCAATAGGTGCTGTCTCGCATCTTAATATCCTTTTTCCCAAAGAGACGGCAATTATTCCCGATTGCTCACAAAGCCTCACCTCGTCCTTGGAAAAGCCTCCCTCAGGTCCTGTGAGAAGACAATAGGAAAATGCCGGAATTTTAAGCTCCTCTCTCATGGGAGGGCACTTTCCCTCATAGAGCATAAAGGGCTTTTCGTACCTTTGCATCTGCCTTATTGCCTCCTCAAAGGAAAGTATTCCCCTGACAGCAGGAATTATTCCCCTTTTTGACTGTGTGGCAGCCTCCAGAGCAATTTTCTGAAGCCGTGATATTTTTTTGCTGTGATCTGATTCCTTTGGCTTTGAAACACAAAATTCACTCATGAAAAAGGTTATTGAGGCTGCGCCTATTTCCACAGCCTTCTGAACAATAAGCTCCGATTTGTCCCCCTTTGGCCATGCGGCAAAAATTCCCACCTCTGTTTTTGGCTCCGAGAGGCTTTTTTCCCTGCTTTGTATATTGACCAGAAGATGATCCTTGAAGATTTCTTCAATAAAGCCGAAGCCGTCATTTTTGTTTCCGTCGCAGAGCACTATTTTTTCCCCCTGCTTCATCCTCAGAGCCTTTGCTATGTGCAAAAAAAGCTCCCCTTCTATCCTCACAGGGGAATCAAGTGAGGGAACAAAGAATTTTCCCATATTTTAATTCTCCTTTTTAAATTGGAAGGACATGGCTGTCCAGCAGTTTTCCTCTTTTTTGGAAATAAGGGAAAAGCCCAGCTTTTCAAGCTCATTGAGCACCTCATGGCTTCTTATGTCGATGATTCCGGATACAATGTAAATTCCGTTTTTCTTCAAAAGCCTTGGGATGTCCGATGAAAGCTTTATTATTGCATCTGCCACTATATTGGCGCAGATTATGTCAAATGTTTCCTCAACACCCTCTGAAAGATCTCCTAAGACAAATTCTGCATTGCAGCTGTTTATTTTGGCATTTTCTTTAGCGGTTTTTACAGCCAGCGGATCAATATCTATTCCCAGGCTTCTCTCTGCGCCTAAAAGCCGTGCGCAAATGGCCAAAATTCCGCTGCCTGTGCCCACATCCAGCATGCTCATTCCCGGCTTTATATATTTTTCCAATTCCAAAAGACAGAGCCTTGTTGTCTCATGTGTTCCTGTTCCGAAAGCCATTCCGGGGTCAAGGGTTATAACGCTTTGCCCCTCTTTTTTCTCATAGCTTTCCCAGGAGGGGCATATTGCAATTTTATCCGAAAGGGAGATGGGATGATAGTGCTTTTTCCACGCATTTGCCCAGTCCTCTTCACGGACATTTCCCATATTAAGCTCAAACGGAATCTCTTCCCTTTGCAGCTGCGCCTGTATATATGCGGAATATTCCCTTATATTCTCATTTGGCGATATATACATATGAATTATGCTGTGCTTTCTGTCCTTTTTCAGCAGCTCTTCGTCAATGAGGTCAATGTGGGCAATTTCCCTTGCCTGCTCCTCAAGATTTGAATAGTCCTCCACATATATGCCTGCTGCTATAAGCGAAAGAATATCCGAAGCCACATCTGTATATTTTGTGGGAACCTTTATATTCAA
Organism: Oscillospiraceae bacterium; assembly: GCA_020024215.1. GTDB lineage: Bacteria > Bacillota > Clostridia > Oscillospirales > Ruminococcaceae > Yanshouia. The sequence continues at coordinate 6,453 of JAHHUC010000084.1, forward strand.
GTCGATCCAATCCATATCTATTTCCTTTCCTAACTTACTTTTTCCATTATAATATTTTTTATCCCTTTAATCAACAAATCCTGATGCTTTTGAATAATAAATAGCATTTGATGTGTACAAGAAGTATTTTGTCCCGTTTGTCTTTAAATTTTAAGCCAAGCAAGCAGCATTGATATCCTTCATATAAAACCCTCGCTTTCCGCTTTCTTCCGCTTTCTTAAAAGAAAGCTTAGCAAAGAATTTAATTTCGCACAATTAAAAAAGCTTTTGGCATAGCTTTACTTCCTGCGTGTGTTACAGAATAACATTTTATAATTAAATCCGATTTTTTAAAAGAAAGCTTGGCAAAGAATTTAATTTCGCACAATTAAGAAAGCTTTTGGCATGACTTTAATTCCTGCTTATGTTGCAAAATAACATTTTATAATTAAATCCGCTTTTTTAAAAGAAAGCTTATCAAAAAGCTTTAATTCGCACAATTAAGAAAGCTTTTAGCATAGCTTTGCTTCCTGCTCATGTTGCAAAATAACATTTTATAATTAAATCCGCTTTCTTAAAAGAAAGCTTGGCAAAGAATTTAATTTCGCACAATTAAGAAAGCTTTTGGC
>JAHHUC010000085.1 GCA_020024215.1 Oscillospiraceae bacterium
CCTCAAATATCATGACATTGAACTGCATTTCGATAGAAAGGCCCCTCATGGGCTCTACTTAGTTTATAGCGACGACGAAATCGAACTGAGCATAACAGATCATCACGAAGAACTGCTGCAGCCGATCACAAACACAGAGCCGGTGGACAATGAGTTTTTCCTTCAAGATGGAGCCGTTTATTTCTCCGGTCTATATGAAAACGGCTTGTTGAAGGGTGTTGCGCCCAAAGACTTTTGCTGCTGGCGTTACTGGGGCAAATCCTCCGAAGCCTGTTTCTTGGGCGGGATTCGCCTGCGTGGAGCAGACCCGGCATCGTTTCGGGTGTTAAACTATGCCTACTCGATGGATAAAACAGCCGTCTACACCACCAGCGGGAGAATCCCAGATGCAGAGCTGGCAGCTTTTCAGGTGTTGGACAATGGCCAGAACGAATCGGGTGCGCCCCAGGGATATGCAAAGGACAGCCATCAGGTCTACTTCCACAACGGAGACGGCAAGGTGAAGATCATCAAAGGCGCAGAAGTTTCCTCTTTCCGCTCATTGGGTGACACCTATTTTGCCAGAGACAATAAACGGATCTATGCCTACGGCAAGCAGCTTCCCAAGGCGGATCTGCCCTCATGGAATTTGCTCGGTCACTGGTATTCCCGCGATGCCAGGCGGGTGTACTACCTCAACCGGGAGATCAAGGGGGCGGATCGGGACAGTTTTGCGGTATGCACCCCGCTGGATGCACCTCCCCTTGCCGATCATCTGGCCCACGACAAAGACCATTTTTACCAGAATGATGAGATGATAGAAGAAACGCTGTGGCTGGAAAGGCTGCAAGCAATACAGGAAAAATGAAAGGAGCAATCTCTATGAAAGCATTTGACCCGAATTATAAACTGCTGGATGAGATGTACCAGGACGAATACTACCCCGATTTCTTGGTGGATAAGGTAAAGGACGAGCTTCAGAAGGTCATCGACCTATTAGAAAGCGGCGAAACCGACACCGAAGCGGTGCAGGATGCGCTGGATGAGGCAGTCTGTGGCATCAATGATCTCCAAGAAGAATTTGACGAAAACGACAGTGAGATCGAAACGGTAGCCCGAGATTGTATCGGCGTTACCGTGGCCTACATTCTGGAGTGGTTTGGCATCCCCATTGACATGGAGGAAGCTATTCGGGAACGGGACTGGTAAGCCCCATGTCAGAAAAAGAACTGGCCGTTTGTGATGAGTGCGGCAGCCTGTTTTTCAAAGGCTCATCAAAGATGGTGGGGCTGTGCCCGGAATGTGCCCATATTCTCTATGGCTACCCGAATTGTGACCATCATTTTCAGGATGGCCGGTGTGTGAACTGCTGCTGGGACGGCTCAAAGAGTGTGTACATCAAGAAACAGAATCAACAGGAGGAAACTATCATGCCTACAAATGAATGGATGAACAAATATGAATCTATCAAGGACAAGCTGGCCTGCAAAATCGACTTGGACACCTATTTTACAGAAAAAGTCATTGGAAATATGGGTGTGGATGTGCTGGACATTGGCGCCGTCAATTTCCCAACAGGAACGATCTTCGCCTGCGATCCTTTGGTGGAGCTGGAAGAAGCTCTGCCGTTTCTTCAAACGATCCCCGCCGGGACTTACCCTGTGAAGATCTGCGTAGTGCCCAGCGAGAAATACGGTGACCGCTACGCCTGTGTCAAGGTAGAGGTTAGCAAAGAAAAGCCTGTCCGCTATGAGCTGGGCATGGTGGGCAACGAGGATCTGGACGAGGAACTGGGCGAGGACGATTATTTTGGCTTTGGAATCGATGCCGGGATGGGCTGCGTTGCGGACATCCAGACGCAGGCGGCCTTCAAGACCTGCTGGGCCAAGCATCTGGAGGAGGACCCGGACATCGACCCCTACAATGACCTGTTCTGCGACTTACTTGAGGAAAACGCCAAAGCCCATCCCAAATATCAGGGGGACTGCGGCGACTGGCTCAACTGGACAGTGCCGGACACAGACTGCAATCTGCCCATCTTCTGCTCCGGCTGGGGTGACGGGTACTATCCTGTCTACTTCGGCTATGATGCACAGGGCGAAGTCTGCGCTGTGTATGTGCGCTTTATTGACATTGAGGAGAGCTACAAAGAGCAGGCGTAAGAAGGCAAGCAGCGATAAAATGGAAAAAACAGTTAAATTGAAAAACGGTGTCCTTACATCTTATGAATAAAAGAAAAGCCGACCTCATGGCAGAAATTAAAATGCATTTGTCAATATGTTTTGATATTGCCTTGCCAACAGCATGACTGCAATATAAGTCAGGAAATGTTCTTAGAATATTGCTATATTTATTAAAAAAATTAAGTATAATGAAAAAAGAATTTGACAGCTGCCGTTTTTATCTTATTAACCAAAAAAGCTGTCAAAAAAAGGAAACCCTGTAAGCTTAAAGGCAGAAAAAATTTAGAACAGGAGATTGTCTATGTTTGGATTTAAAAAAAAGGAGAACAAGCGTCTGTTGATCATGGGGAAAGATCTGATGGATATTATCTATTCTGACTATGAGGATGGAATGTCCTTCACCTTGGCCGAGTTTGTTTATGAGCAGGAGCATTATCTTATCGGCTCCTTGGTGGTTCCGCCGGAAGCAGAGGAAAAAAAGGAAAACATAGTTTTTGCCTTTCAGGATAAAGCGTATGAGGACTTTTACCAATTTGAAGAAAATGCCTGTATTGACGGTGTTAAAATATCTCAGCTGGATAAGCCGATAGAAATTGTCAGGGCAGGTATTGTAGGCAATGATACAATGCTGTCATCGCCTTGGGGAGAGACAAGGCTGGCAAAAAAAGCATTGCCCTTATAATATTATCAAGGGTATTATTATGGGAAGCAAAAAAAAGAAAAACAACATATATAATTATCCTCTTTATAAAATCTTTATCTGGTCAGGGCTTGATGTGTTCATAGCTCTGCTGATAGTGTGTGCTGTCATAGCTTTGCTTGTCGGCTTATACGGCCGTTTAAATGAGGATAAAATGGAGCTTATGCTTTTTTCTTTTGCAATGGTCATACTTTTTTCCTACACACCTGCAATGCTTAGTCTCATTAAGCTGTGGAGGCAGGAGCACATTCTTAAAATATATTGGAAGGACAGGGAAGATTTCAACTCTCGTGCAGAGGACAGGGACTGGTATTTATCCTGTAACAGAGGCGGATTTCTTCTGTATCATCGACAATACATCAAGAGAATATTAAGCTCCTCGGTTGTTGAGCAAACAAGCGATTTAGGCAGGGAAAGGGTGCATTGCATAAAATTTGAGGATATATGCAGCAAGGAGCATACAGTTAAATTTTCTTCATTAAATGATGAAAAAAGATTTTTGCGCTGGTATAAAAAAATGCCGTATTCTAAGAATAATCAGGCGCAGTAAATGTCATCACAGAGCCTTTTGAAAAAATATTTTAATATCCAAAGCTTATCCTCTCTTAAAAGCTGCGAAAGCCTTTTTTAACCCTAATATCCCTCTTTTTCTTTTAAAAAGGTAAAAAGGGGGATTTATCTGACCTTTAAAAAATATAAGTTAAGTGTGCTTAAAAAGCTATTTTGCAATTTTTTGAGCCTTTATTTATATTCAAGGTATAAATTTCTGCAAATTTAAAAGGAAAAGATTTAAAACAGTTTGAATTTATCAAAAACCTGACTTTTTATAATGGAGGGCAGATTATGAAATGCATAATAAGGGACATGAAGCAGGAGGAGTATGCCCTGTTGGGGGACTTTTTATATGAAGCAATCTATATTCCAAACGGCGTTGCGCCTCCTCCCAGATCTGTGATATCTCTTCCAAAATTGCAGGAGTATATCGTTGACTTCGGAGCACGAAAGCATGACAGAGCCTTGGCTGCGGAATTAGACGGAAATATTATAGGGGCTGTCTGGGCCAGGCTTATGGACGATTACGGACACATTGATGACGATACACCATCCTTGGCAATGTCGGTATATGAAGAATACCGAGGCATGGGGATTGGAACAGCACTTTTAAATGAAATGCTCAAAGCCTTAAAGGCACAGGGCTGCTCTATGGTGTCCCTGTCGGTTCAGAAGGAAAATTATGCTGTAAAAATGTATCTTGCAGCCGGATTTTGCATTGAGAGTGAAAATGAGGAAGAATATATTATGGCTGCTTATTTGTAGAAGGAGGAACAGCATTTGAAAATGGTCTTTTTGCACGGCTTAGGGCAGACACCCCGGGATTGGGATTTGGTGTTAAAGGAAATAGGCTGCTTTGATAGTGAGTGCCCTGAGCTTTTTTCCTTAAATGGGCAGCATGCAACCTATTCAAATATTTTTGCACAGCTTGAAGAAAAATATGCAGACACCAATCAGCAGCTTGTGCTCTGCGGCCTTTCCTTAGGGGCTGTTCTTGCGCTGGATTATGCAATAAGGCACAGTGAACAGGTGTCGTATCTTATTTTGATTGGAGTGCAGTATAAAATTCCAACCGGGCTGATAGATTTTCAGAATCTCATATTTCGCTGTATGCCGCATAGAGCCTTTGAAGCTATGAAAATTTCAAAGGAAGATGTGATAAGTCTGTCACGCTCCATGCGTTCATTGGATTTTAGTGACAAGCTGAAAGATGTAAATTGTCCTGTTGCAATTATCATAGGAGAAAAGGATGCCGCAAATAAAAAAGCAGCCCAAAGTCTCAACAGGCTTTTGCCGCAGTCTCAGCTGCACATAATTCCAAATGCAGGCCATGAAATAAATAAATGCGCCCCAAAAGCAATTGCCGATGTGATAAATGGAATAAATTGCTGATACAATATGCCTTAAAAAAACAGAAAAACAGCCTTCAGCTTATATTTTAAGTGTGAAGGCAGCTGCTTTAAAAATGATGAGGAATGAATTTATCAATCAGATTGCAATATGAAAAAATATGTACATAAAAGCCTTTCTTTCTGCTAAGAAAGCAGATTATGCTGATTTTGATTTATCAAATTTACAAATACAATGTGCTGACAAGGAGAAAAGCCAATGACAATAACTGCTTTAGTAGAAAATAAATCAGACTGTGAATTAAAGGCTAAACACGGATTATCCCTTTATATTGAAACTCAAAAACATAAAATATTGTTTGACCTTGGACCTGACAGCACATTATTTGAAAATGCAGCAGCACGAGGGATAAATCTTTCTGATATTGATACAGTTGTTATTTCTCATGGACACGTTGATCACGCAGGGGCATTGAAGCAGTTTTTGCAGATTAACTCCACCGCAAAAATATATGTGCAAAGACGCGCATTTGAGAGACATTACAGTAAATTTCTATTTTTTAAGATAAATGTAGGAATTGATCCGAAATTCCAAAAGCATCCCCAAATTATTTTGGTTGATGGCGATTTTTTGATTGATGAAGAACTGCAGCTGTTTACAGTTGAAAGCTCCAATCGCTTTTATTCCCCTGCAAATAATTCTTTATACGATCAAAATGGAAGAGACAGCTTTTCACATGAGCATAATCTGATTATTAAAGAAAAGAAAACAGTCCTCATTATGGGCTGCGGACATACCGGGGTTATAAATATTTTGGAAAAAGCAAAAAAATATCAGCCAAAGGCTTGTGTAGGAGGCTATCATTTATTCAATCCGATGACAGGACAAACCGTTCCTGCTGCCTTGTTGGATGCCATAAAAGATGAATTGAAAAAATACAGTGATATAGAGCTTTATACCTGCCACTGCACCGGCATGAAGGCATTTTTGTATTTGTCCGAAGGACTTTTCAATTTACACTATCTATCATGTGGGCAGACAATCGAAATAAAATAGAAAGACCGATATATTTGAACATTGCAGCATTTGCAGAAAAAAGCATATAAGATAAGAAAAATGATTTGTCAAAACCGTTTTCAGACGGCAAGTTTGCAGAAGACAGTCCTATAAGCAGCTCAAGAGGGGACAGCTTTCTTTTTTTCACTCAAGCAAAAGAGTAACAGCTATAACTGCATCGGATTTGTATAAAATGTCTGATATTGGAGCTGTAAGTCAATTAAAAGTATTAGCAGTTTATGAACAAAACAACCATGTATATGTGGATGTAAACCCAAAGGCCAGAGCATCATATAACATTACAGACAACACTATAATGCCAAATGTTCCTGGACAAAAAGGCTTGACAGCTATAAATCGCATTATAAGAAGGGCACATGCGGAAATAGGGAGTATGAACCAAGCAAGAAATGATGAAGATATTAAAGTAGGGGGGCAGGAAAACTTAGTGTATTTGGTGAGGAAATATGTAAATATTGCAAAACTGATATTAAGAAAAAGGGATTACTTCTTCTGTTAGATTATTTGGAAGTAAATCAATATTCGCAAAATCAGTCATGGGAATTTGATGCATCAGCAGGTGATTTTTTCACTTTAAAACAAAAAGGAAAAAGGTGGTAATTGCTATGTATATTGATTATTTGACCTATCATGAAGTCGGCGTTCGCAACACGAAAAAACTTTCAGTGGAACAGGGTAACTTAACAGACGGAAAATTGTCCAAACTGTTTGCTCAAATTGAACAAGGAAAAATCACTAATATAGAGGCTGGAAATGAGGAAGAAGCCTATTCTATGATTATTTTCCTTGAGGGAACAAATTCTCGTATTGGAATTTTGGATGAGGAAGAGGAAACCGGCTATGTATATGACAATTTGCAGGAGGATGAAAGTGATATTGGCATTGCTGGTTATGACTTCCCGAAATGGTCTGTTTGCAATAATCCTTCTATCCTGATTGAAATTTTGAAGGAATTTGCAGCCCATGGAGAAATGCTTTCCACAGTTTCCTGGAGAGAAGAATGGTAAATCAACTAGGTAAAAGTGAAGAGGGACAGATGCTTTAAAGAATGTTCAAAGCATTCCTCTTTTCTCATTTTATCAAAACAATAATGCGATGAAGGTCTAAGTGATTTACTTGACAGAGACCGCTGTAATGTTCAGAACAAGAATCTGGTCTCATATAGCAGCGGAGCAGCACAGGAATTGGAGTATGACGCCCGCGGCAATATTG
>JAHHUC010000086.1 GCA_020024215.1 Oscillospiraceae bacterium
TATAAAGGGCGGGTCTTTTTTTGCTTACAAAGCCGCCAAGGTTGCTCCAAAAGGGCACTTCCGAAATCTGCCGGTATGGGGGAGCCTTATATTTTTTCAAGGCTTCCTTTCTTTCCTCGCAGGAAAGCTTATCCAAATTGGGATAGCTCTCATCCTCCAAGGCGGTGAGGATGTATTTTCCCTCACCTATATCCTCTATGGAATAAACAAAAAGCGGAATTGTGAAGGCCTTCTCCGCCTCCCCTCCTGTGAGAGAGAGTTCATAAAAGGAGGTGATGTTTTCCCCCTCCTCCCTTCTTTTTTTAACCTTTGGATTTCTCAAAGAGGGAAAAAGCAGGGAGCTGTCCTTTTGCCAGCAAAAGGAGCTGACATTTTTGTCCCCTGTCATTCTTTTGGTCTTTTTATCCTCAAAGCTGTAAAGATAAATGTCGCCTCTGTAATTATTTCCCTCTATGTCCGGGCTTTGCACCACAAAGGCGGCATAAGCTCCTGTGGGAGAAAAAATCGGATTGCCGACAAATTCAAACTGCAAAAAACTGTCTTTTTCAATCTTTTTCATACTGTTCTCCTTTAAAATATTTTTTCTGACAGTTTAATTTTCTTACTGCCGAAGAAATTTGTCAATATTCAAATAGCCGATAAAAGCCCTGTTCATATGTTCAAAATTTACGGCATAAGCTTAGAAAAGAAGCTTGTAAAGGAAAGAAAATATGAAGAGATACAGAAAGAGAAAAAACAAGGGCGCCGCTTTGGTATTTTTGTCGGCTTTGATTTTGGCCTGTTCGCTTTTTTTAAGCTATGAGGTTTTAAAAAGCGAGGAGGCTTATTCGGCCATGCAAAAAAAAGAGCAGCACCCATTGGAGCAATTTAACGAGGACAATGTGTTGGATACAGAGCCAAAGCCCAAATCTGTAAATCCGAAAAAAGAGGAAAGCAGCCTGCAAACAGATGAGCTGTCAGAGGAAAATGAAGCTTTTGAAAAGGTCCCCTTGGAATTTGAGCAAAAGACAAGTGAAAGCCTTCCCCCAATTCCAAAAGACTGTCAAAAAAGGGTGATAGAGGCTGATCTTTCCTATAAGGACAACAAGACCTTTCTGCACACACATAAAATATCTCTTAAAAATTCCACGCAATATTCCGACGCAGAAATTTCAGCCATTTTGGATACCGATATGAAAATGCGTTTCAAAGAGACTGATGAGCCTCAATTTCTCATTTATCACACACACGCAACCGAAAGCTTCAACCCCAGAGACGAGGAATTTTACGACAGCCGGTATAATTGGAGAAGCCGTGACAATACTATAAACATGGTGTCGGTGGGCGATGCGGCGCTCTGTGAGCTTGAAAAGGCAGATATACCCTATATACATGATACAAGCCAGCACGATTATCCCTCCTACAACGGCTCTTATAAAAGCAGCTTCAATTCAGTGTCCCAAATTTTAAGCAAAAACAAGGAGATAAAGGTGGCGCTGGATTTGCACCGGGATGCCATAGAAAAGGATTCGGGTGAGATAACAAAGCCTGTTCTTATATTGGAGGACGGCACAAAGCTTGCTCAGATAATGATAATAGCCAACTGTGACGACGGAAGCAACCTTATTCCCAACTGGCGGGAGAATTTGAGGTTTGCAAAGGAGCTGTATCTGGCTTTGGAAAACGTGTGCCCGGGAATATGCCGACCTATACTTTTAGCCAACAGAAAATATAACCAGCAGCTTTCCACAGGCGCTCTTTTAATAGAGGTGGGAGGACACGCAAACACAGTTTTGGAGGCAAAAAGATCGGGCAAGGTTTTGGGACTTGCGCTCAAGGAGATTTATGAAGACTTCAAGGAGTAAACATTTTAAAAGGAATTTAAGGCTTTTTTTCCTTTCTTTTATCATCTCGCTGATTGCTGCCTGTTTGATGTCAGCACTGATTTTTGTATATATTTTTGCTGAGGAAAAGGGCATGGGAATAATGCTGCCGAAAATTTCCGGCCCCTTACCTTTTCCCTATGCTCTTTTGGATTTAAGGCTTTATCTCATATAGGGAAATTTATACCCAAAACAAAGTTCTTTTGGTTTTTCTTTGGCATAATTTTTTAAAGAATTGAAAAAGCCTAAATATTATGCTAAACTTCCCTTAAGAAAAGACATTCTGCTGCAAAATTTAAAAAGGTGTATAAAATGAAGGAAATCTCCCACAGAAGCCAAAGTATCAAAAATGAATTTTATGCCTGTTTAGAGCAATACAGAAGCCTTTGGGATAAGGGCTTAAAAAAGCAGGCAAATGAATATTTAAAGACCTGTATGAAGGAGATCTCTGAAAATACCGACAAAGAAGCTTTAGATGAGGTGCTCTGTGATTTCTGCCGCAGATTTTTTGACAATGGAGAATTCGGTTATCTTAATGACAGAGGAAATGCTCTTCTCCCCTATGAATTAAACAAAATACTCTGGGAATATTTAAAGGAAAAATGCCAAGAGGAAAAAATGCCCCATATGCGCTGGATATGGGAGATATTCGGAGTATACATGAATCCCTTTGACAAAGAGGAAAAGCTGGACAGAGAGCAGCTTTTAAAAAAGGCATATGAGCATAAGGACTGTGATGAAAAAACAGTAAACCTTTATTTTAAGCTGAAGCTTCATTATCTGGGATATGGTGCACATCATTTTCCCGACAGATGCCTTTTTGACAGAAAGGCTTACATGAAGCTTTTGTCACAGGCGCAGGAAATTGCAGATAAACACACACTTTCGCCCTGTCTTATGGATGAATTTCAATATATCAAAAGGATCTACAACTGCTATATCCAATTTGATGATGCAGGCAGAAAGGGAGATTTTAGGAAGATATGCCTAAGGGAAGGCTTTACATTTTAAAGAGGCAGGAAAATAATATGTTCTTTAAAAAGAAAAAGGAATAAAGACAGCAGGAATTTTTGGCGTTAGATTATTGCCCCTTAAAGCCTGTCATAATATAGGTGCTTAATGTGTAATTTAAAACTTACAAAAGGGCTTCATGTCAAAGATGACTGTTTTAAAAGGTATTAAGAATCAAGAAATTAAAAACAGTTGAAGCAACAATCCGAAAAGCCAATGCTGTGATAAAAGAAGCCTTTTCAGACCTCAATCTTTCCCAGAGCTTTAATTGTTGAAGAATAAAATATTGCAGTATTAAAAATGCAGGATTATGCTTGACATAATTTATGCTTTTTCGTATTATAATAACATCGGGTAGAGATACCCGGCCTGAAAAGCGCCCTGCCGCTTTAAGAGCAGATCATTTATGAAAAGTACCCTGCCGCTTTAAGAGCAGGTCATTTATGAAAGGTGCGCCACGGCCTTAACTGTGGCTGTAATGAGCAGAAGGGGGCGGTTTGTACCGTCCCTTTTTCTTATTAAACAGTCAGGAAAATAATATATTCTTTAAAAAGAAAAAGGAATAAAGACAGCAGGAATTTTTGGTGTTAGATTATTGCCCCTTAAAGCCTGTCATAATACAGGTGCTTATGTGTAATTTAAAGCTTACAAAAAGGCTTCATGTCAAAGATGATTGTTTTTAAAGGTATTAAGAATCAAGAAATAAAAAACAGTTGAAGAAACAATCCGAAAAGCCAATGATGTGACAAAAGAAGCCTTTGCTGCCCTCGACCTCTCCGAGAGCTTTAATTGTTGAAGAATAAAATATTGCAGTATTAAAAATACAAAATCATTCTTGACATATTTCTGTTCTCCGCGTATAATACTATTACAGGGTAGAAATACCCCCGAAGCGGTGTACCCTACCATGAGTGGGAGCTAAAAAAGCGGTGTACTCTACCATGAGTGAGAGCCAAAAAAGCGGTGTACCCTACCATGAGTGGGAGCTAAAAAAGCAAAGAGATAGGCTTTCACAAGCCTATCTCTTTTTTAGGGAGATTACATATGAGTTTTTCTTTTTACAGAGCTGACGCAGCCTATTGTGATTTTTTGCGTGAAAGTGATCCTTGCGTCCCTTATACAATGGACAAGAAAAATACCCGGCCTTTTGTCGGCATAGTCTTTTCCATGAATGGATATAATTATTATGCCCCCTTGACTTCTCCGAAGCCAAAGCACCTTACGATGAAGAATCAAATTGATTTTCTCAAAATCAATGGCGGCGCATGGGGCGCAATCAATTTTAACAACATGATACCAATACATACGGACAGCTTGCAGCCCATAGACATGAAAATACTTCCTACTGATGATAAAGCAACTATTGATTATAAAAATCTTTTGGCAAATCAGCTTTCTTGGTGCAACACCACTGAAAACATGGATTTCATTACCGCTAAAGCACAAAAACTTTATCATACCATTACCAGCAAGACCGCCCGTCCTCAATTAGTTGAAAGGTGTTGCAATTTTTCTGTTGACGAAGCACAATTCCTTGTTTATTGCAATACCCATAATTTGAGTGTTAAAAAAACCTGAATTAGAAGCAGAAGCAAAACAGGAAGTACAGCCCCCGCAAAAAATGGGCATGAAAGAGCGCATGGCCACAGCACCGGCCTGATAAGTCCACTCCCGAACGCTGACAAAAGCCGCCTTTTTATTGTTTTATTCATCTGCATATGTTTAGGATGAAGAGACAGGAAAAAGGCTTGTTCCCTTTATAGAAAGAGCAGATGAATTTTTCCGGGAGATAAAAATACAGCAGGAACTTTCAAAATACATAAAGGGCGATATTTCGATTTTGGAAAATCATGGAATATACTGCCGGATAAATTCCCGATTTTTAGATTATGATGAGTATTTCAGCATGGAGGATTTTTCATAAAGGATATAAACCAAAGAGAGATAGAGCAATTTTCCCATATCAGCTACTTTAGCTTTGACATGGGTGAAAAAATACCCCAAAGCCTTGCATAAAAATTAAAAGGCTTGGGAATTTAGGTAAATGCAAGAGGACTGTCTAAAATATAAAAAGGGTGAGAGAGCTGTTAAAGGCACTCTTGCCCTTTGTCTTTATAAGCTTATCATGCAGGGCTTTCTTTTTCTGTAATGTGCCAGATATTCAAAGCCTGCCTCCTTTAAAAACTCGGCTCCCTCTTTCATGTGCTGACCGCACTGTTCATTTACATGGGCATCGGTTCCCAAAGTAACCAGCTCTCCTCCTAATTCTTTGTACCTTTTAACCATAGGCAGAGTGGGCATAATATTAAAGTTAGGCGTTCTGCAAAGCCCGGAAATATTTATTTCCAAAGCCCTGCCCTTTTTTATAAGTGCCTTGAATATCTCATCTGTTATGTCCATAAATTCTTCGGCTTTTGGAAAATCGGCGCTTTTTTCAAAATATCTCCAGGGATATGTAAGATGGGTGAGTATGTCAAAATCGGTTTTTTCTATTATGTCAAGCTCTGCCAAAAGATAAACTTCCATTTCTTTTTTAGGTTGGGGACAAATCCCTCTCCATGTGCAGTAATCGCTCTTTCCCAAAACAGAATGGACAGAGCCTAAAACCACATCATAGGGAAACCATGCGGCAGATTCATTGGCAGCTTCAGCCATCTCTCCCCCCTGACCTATTTCAATGCCGAAGCCCAAAAAGAAATCCCTGTCCATTCTCTCATAAAGGCTTAAAAACTCCTCATAGCAATTTTTTAAGGGCGTGTAAAGCTCCCTGTTTTCAGAAAGCTTGAAGTTGCAGTGATCTGTTATGGTTATGCCGCTGCAGCCTGCTTTTTTGGCGCCTTTTGCCATTTGCTCTATGCTGTCTCTTCCGTCGGCAGAATGATGGGAATGAAGATGCTGGTCAAAATACATATTTATCTCTCTTTTCCTGATGAATTGTCTGTGCGGCTTTATCCCCTTTTAGGAATTTTACAAATCTTGCAAATTAAGCCTTGAATAGCTGCTTTAGGGCTAAATTTAGTTTACAACAGGTAATATAAATGTCAAATTCTATTAAATGTAATTTGACAGAAGCTTGAATCTGCAAAAAACAGCACAGAGAGCATAAGCCCACTGTGCTGACCGTACTTGTTATTTAAGTCTGATTACAGATATAAAGCCTCTGCCGTGAGAGACTATTGCAGCCTTTGCTGCCCCATTGAGCAATATTCCCTCCATGGAGGAAATGCTTAATTGCTCACCTTCAAAATTTATAAAGCCCTCTGTCACAAATATGCAGATAAATTCACCTTCATTGAGATTGTATGAAAGATTGCCCTCCTCAAAGGGGAAAAGCTCGCCTTCTGCAATGCCCTTTCTTGTCATCAGGTTAAAATCTCTGCACCTGCCGAAGGATTGGATTTTTTCCTCTCCGCCAAATGAAAAAATTTCATAGGGAGAAAGCTTTATCTCTGAATTTTTGTCACACAGCTTGAGCTTTATTTCTCCGTTTATAAGCGAAAGCTTTCTGTCATAATCAGGCAGAGGTGTAAAATCGGAGCTGTCTGTAAGACAATCTGCAAAGCTTATCCTGAATATAAAATCCCTGTCCTTATAAAGGGATGAAAAGGGGTATATGACTATCTCATGCGTATCTCCGCCTGCCCAATGTAAGGTTTTAATGTTTTCTTTTTTTAAAAGCTGATACTCCATATTTCCTCCTTTTTTACTGACGGATAGGGCCTTTTTTAGCTGCCTTTAAAATATCAGCCCTAAGCATACACAGAAAGCAAAGCTATTATGAAAGCCTTGCTGACTGTGTAAATTAAATTTTTGCTGATTGTCAAAAAGCTTCGCAGGAAGTAAAGTCATGCTAAAAGCTTTCCTTCCTGTGCGAAATTAAATTCTTTGCCAAGCTTTCTTTAAAGCATCGCAACATTAAGGTCATGTCAATACCAGATTTGCTTTTGTGAAATGAAGCTTTTTGCTAAGCTTTTTCTCGAAAAAGCGTGCTTTCTTTTTAAGAAAGCATCGCAGGAAATAAAGTCATGCTAAAAGCTTTCTTTCCTGTGCGAAATTAAATTCTTTGCCAAGCTTTCTTTT
>JAHHUC010000087.1 GCA_020024215.1 Oscillospiraceae bacterium
TACTAAATTTCATAAATTCATCTTAAAATGTCATGGGATGTATATTTTTTACCCAAAGGCACAGAGGTCTTTTAAAATTTGCCGGCAAAAAAGTGTGCCTTAACAGGCATAAAAGGGAAAGAGCATATGCTTTCTATGCTCCTTGGCGGTGTATGCAATTTAAAGTACAGACATCATTCTGCCAATTTAAAAGCCCTTTATAAAAATTTTAAAATCCGAATATATATTTTTTGTGATACGGCTCTTTAAATATGCTTTTTACCTTATAGCCGGTGGCTTCAATTGCATTTTTAACAGCAGCCTCATCCAGCTCCTCATCTGTTATCACAATTGTCTCACCCTTTGTGTGGGAGGAGCTTACCTTTTTCACCTTGAAATTTTTTCTCACAGAATCATTTACATGGGCTTCGCACATCGCACACATCATGCCCTCTATATTCAGAGTATATTTTGTCAAAATAATCAATCCTTTCAAATGGTTAGTAAATTCTAACTTGATTTTACTGCTTTTTTTCCAAAAACACAAGCTGAAAGCAGTTGTTTTAGATTTTTTACACAAAATATTTTTACAAAAATGTGAAAATGGATGAAAAGCTGATTTTGGGTTATAAAAATACAAATAGAAGTGAAATATCGGTTGTTTAAAAATAAAGCCTATGTTATCATATTTGGACTGATATTAAATAGATTGGTCTGGAAACTGAAATGAAGATAATAATTGCAGGAAACGGAAAGGTAGGACTTGCCTTGACAAGCCTTCTTGCCCATGAGGGGCACGAGCTGGTGGTTATAGATTCCAGCCCGGATGCTTTGGGAAAGAGCCTCAACACAGTTGATGTGATGACTGTTACAGGCAACTGTGCCACCATGCTGACGCTTAAAGCGGCGCAGGTGGAAAAGGCGGATCTGGTTATCGCCGCAACAAATGCCGATGAGATAAATCTTTTGTGCTGTCTTACCGCCAAAAGGCTTAACCACAGTCTGCACACAATAGCGAGAGTGAGAAATCCTGAATATATGGAGCAGATATTCAGGATGAGAGAGGTGTTCGGGCTTTCTCTTGCCATAAATCCCGAAAGAGCGGCGGCACATGAGATATTCGGGCTTTTGCAGCTGCCCGGCTTTTTAAAGCGGGAGGTTTTTGCAAAGGGCAGGGTGGAGATAGTCGAAATTAAAATAAACGAGGGCAGCATGCTGGAAAATAAGTCTCTGGGGCAGCTGCCAAAGATATTGGGCTCGGGGATAAAGGTGCTTGTCTGCACCGTTGTGCGCGGCGACGAGGTTTTTATACCCAACGGCAGCTCTGTGCTTAAAAAGGGGGACCATATATATGTGACAGCCCCCACACACATTCTGTCAAAGCTTATGAAAAAGCTGGAAATCATAACAAAGAAGGTAAAGCACGCAACCATCATAGGCGCAGGCAGGGTGAGCTATTATCTTGCATCGGGCCTTGTTGCCGCAGGGGTAAGCGTAAAGGTGATAGAGATAGATCACAGCAAGTGCATACAGTTTGCAAAAATGCTGCCAAATGCAACAGTCATATGTGCCGACGGCTCCTCTCAGGAGGTTTTAGAGAGCGAGGGCATAGGACAGACCGACGCTCTTGTGACGCTTACAGGCTTAGATGAGCTTAATGTGATAATGTCCCTTTATGCCAGCAGGAGAAATGTCCCCCTTGTTGTCACAAAGGTAAACAGGATGGAATCTGTGGGCATGCTTAAAAATTTGGATGTGGGCAGCATAATAAGCCCCAAGGAATTAAGCTCCACACAGATAGTCCAGTATGTGAGGGCTATGGAAAATCACACAGGCGCAGCGGTATCCATGCACTATATAGCAGACGGAAAAGCAGAGACTTTGGAATTTCGTGTAAATGATGAAACTCTTCACATAGGTGAAAGCTTAAAGGACATAAAGCTTAAAGACAATGTGCTGCTCTCCTGCATAGCTCACGGCGGAAAGACAGAAATTCCCAACGGAAACAGCAAATTTGCAAAGGGGGATTCTGTCATAGTGGTGACAAACAGAGAGGTTCCCATTCTTACACTGAATGATATATTTCAATAAAGGATAGCTGTGGTATGAATTTTAAGATAATATGCCGTGTGATAGGCTTTACCCTGATTATAGAGGCAGGCTTTATGCTGGTGCCCGTGTTCATCTGCATTTATGACAGGGAAAAGTCTGTTGCAGAGGGCTTTTTGCTGCCCATACTCTTTATGTGCGCCATAGCAGCTGTGCTCATATTTTACAGCCGCAGGGCAAAGAAGAGCTTTTATGTGCAGGAGGGGCTTGTCGCAACAGGTCTTTCCTGGATAGCAATGTCATTTTTTGGGGCGATGCCCTTTTATTTAAGCAATCAGATACCCTCCTTTATAGATGCGTTTTTTGAAATTGTTTCGGGCTTTACAACAACAGGCGCCTCCATATTAACCGATGTAGAGGCGCTTTCAAGGGGGCTTTTATATTGGAGAAGCTTTTCCCACTGGCTCGGCGGCATGGGGGTTTTGGTTTTTCTTCTGGCTGTTGTGCCTGCTGCAAGCAGGGTGACAGGATACAGCATGCACCTTATGCAGGCAGAAAGCCCCGGCCCCAGCGTGGGAAAGCTTACCCCCAGGCTTCGCCAGACTGCGCTTATACTTTACGGAATATACATACTTCTCACAATTTTGGATGTCATCTTTTTGCTGTTGGGAAAAATGCCGCTTTTTGAAGCGCTTTGCACAGCCTACGGAACAGCCGGAACAGGCGGCTTCGGAGTTCTCAACAGCTCCCTTGGCGATTACAGCCCCTATCTTCAAACAGTCACATCCGTTTTCATGTGGCTTTTCGGCATAAATTTCGGACTTTACTTCATGCTGCTGATAGGCAAATTCAGGGAATTTTTCAAAAATGACGAGCTTAGGCTCTATTTTACAGTCACATTGCTTTCGGTAATATTCATAGCCTTTAATATAAAGGATATGTCAGGCTCGTTTGCAAATGCATTGCACCATTCCTTTTTTCAGGTCAGCTCCATAATAACCACAACAGGCTATTCAACCGTTGACTTTGATATGTGGCCGTCGTTTTCAAAATCCATACTGCTCATGCTCATGTGCTTCGGCGCCTGTGCCGGCTCCACCGGCGGAGGCATAAAGATATCAAGGGTGCTGCTCTTGTTCAAGGAGGCAAGGCGGAATGTAAGAAAGATAATGCATCCAAGGCAGGTGGAGGTGGTGACAATGAATAGGGAGATAGTTGATGAGCAGGTGCTTCAAAATGTAAATTCCTATCTTGGAATTTACTGCATGATATGCATGGCATCCTTTGTGCTGATTTCTGTTGACGGCTTTTCCATAGGCACCAATTTTTCCGCAGTGTTAGCCTGCTTCAACAACATAGGCCCCGGCTTTGAAATGGTGGGCGCCAGCTGCAACTACTCTGTTTTTTCCGATTTTTCAAAGCTTGTTCTCACAGCCGATATGCTTTTGGGCAGGCTGGAGATTTTTCCCATATTGATGCTTTTCAAAAAAGGCACATGGACAAGGCTAAGATGAGGAAGGCTTTTTCAGATTTTTCATAATCAGGAAATTTTTTCATGAAAAACAGTGTATGCAAATGCTTAAAAGGGGCTTTAAAATGCAGATGCTTTATGATATAATTAAAAAAAATTCAAAAAGAGCAGAAATTTAAAAAAATTTTCAAACAGATGCAGTAAAATCTTCCTTTTAAACCACTTATTATACGTAGAAGGGACAAAAGTCCTTAAAAAGAAGATTTTAGGCATAAGCTATCAGCCTGCACGGATTTTATACTTTGTGGAGAGAATATAAAAGTGTGCAGAAAAAACATTAGGAGGGAAATTTATGAAAATGAGAAAGACCATGAGTCTGTTTTTGGCATTGGCAATGTCAGCCTCAATGCCGTTTGCAGCTCTTGCGACGGAGACAGAACCGCTGGATCCACTTATGCAGGTTCAGACAGAGGGCGCTGCCAAAATAGGCGAAACATCCTATAACACACTTGAAGATGCAATAAAGAACGCAGAAAATGGTAATACAATTATTCTCGTTGATAATGTTGCAAATGGTGCCAGTGTAGAGATTCCTGCTGAAAAGAATCTCAAACTGGATTTAAACGGTAAAAATTATACTATAAGCAACGTAAAAGCAGGTACAAATTATGGATTTTCTGTAAATAAAACAGGTCAAAGTGGTACTGTAACTTTCACAAACGGAACCATTGCGGCAGGTGCAGGTGTAGTATCTTTGATTGAAAACAGTGCTAATGTCAGATTGAGCAATGTTAAATTATCTGCAAACGGCAGCAAAGCTTTGTTAAATAAGGCAGATGCAACTGCTTCTATTGAGGATGCTAATGTAATTGTAGATGGCAATATAGAAAATGCCGGCACATTGACAATAAAGGGCGGCAATTTCAACGGAGATGTAGCTAATAGTGGCACACTGACAGTTGAAAAAGGAAAATTCACAAAAAATATAACTGGTAATGGCAGGCTTAGCATAAGCGGCGGCAATTTTGACGGAAATATAGATGCTTCCAACGGAGAGATTAGCGGCGGTGCATTCTCCATTAAGCCTGATGACAAGTTCTTAACACCTAACATGAAGTTCGAGATGCTTGATCCCAACAGCGGCAAGTATGTAGTAAGCGAAAAGAAGGCAGAGAATGTAGATTTGGGGAAAGAAAATATGACTGCTCCCACAGAAGTTACAGAGGAGAGCGATTATAAAACGATTGAGTGTTCAGACAGCAAGCTGAGAGATGCACTCAAAAATATTGTTGTTTCTATTCCTCAAGATGAGTTTCTTGCAAAGGTTCCCAGCATAACAAAGCAGCAGGCTTTGGACGCTTATAACAAAGCGAATGACCCGGATCTTGCACTCGATAATATTGATAAGCTTTCTGTTGTAGCAAAGAAGAAGCTTAAAATCAACGTTTCAAATGTTTCTGTTTTAAATAACAAAGGCTTTAATATTAAAATAACCCCCTCAGTAGTTGTATATATCCAAAATAAAGATAATAACAGCAAGGCTGAATATATATCCAGCGATATAGATCAGTTGAGGGCAACTGCAAATGTCACCGTTCCTCTTTCAAGTGATTTTAATTCTGTAAGAGAATTTTCTGTAACACAGAATGGAAAATCTGAAAATATAGTAGCATCAAACAACAGCATAGAATTAAGAAATGTAAGCAATTTTAGGGATTATTTTGCAGTTTTAGAAAGGTCAAATTTACCTGATACAGAACTTCCCAAACCCAATGACAGTGTCAAAGTAGAAAATACAGAAATCACAGTTTCTTCTTCTGCCAGCCGAGAAGAAAAGAATTTGGCAGAAGCTATAAACAGAGGCTTTAAGCTTGAAAATGTAAGGGCAGACCTTACAAATATAAAAGTTAAAAAGAGCGATGCTATTGAGGCATTGAAAAAAAAGGGTTATGCAGCAGATGAAAATTCTGATATAAGGCTTGAGGCTAGAATAAAAGTCACTCCCACATTATCAGCTGTGAATGTGTCAAAAAATAATGAAGGATTTACATTCAGCCTAAGCGTTGAACCTAAAATTTACGCAGTTCTTAACGGAAAAACAAGAAATGTTGCAGAAGCTCCTGTTGAAAATTCAGGAATTGTTTTGGAAAAGCGCACAGCAACTGTAACAATTCCCCTTTCCGTTGAATTCTCAAAAATAAAGGAAAATATAGTTGCTGATGGCAGAAAGTTCATTATAAAGAATGCTGTGGACAGCAAGGATATAGGTCGCAACAACGAGATTTCATTTAAAACCGACAATGTAAATGATGCTTTTTATATTAAAGTATCCGAAAAGGAACCCACACCTCCTCCCTCAGGACATGACGAGCAGATAACAGTTCTTGACGGAACATACAAAATCAAGGACAAGAAGCTTATCAAAACAGACAGCAACAACACAATCAAGTTTGACGAAAGCGCTTATCTTGTTGTTGTAAAGGGCGGATACCAACCATCAACAAATGCAAATAATGTAGAGCCTGAATATTTCCTTACAAAGGACGATGTTTCCAAGCTTAGAATCGGCACTGTAAGGTTTGAGGAAAACGGAAAGCTGGTTGACGGCAAGGTTTCCTGGCAGGCAAGAATGATCAAGGTGGACGGAAAGAACAAGGGCGTTTACCTCATCGAAATCCCCATCAAGAAGAACAGCGGCTACACCAGCAGCAAGGATGTGTTCGGAAACTTTGAGCTGAGAGCCTCCAAGCCCTATTATTTCGGAAATGACGAAACAAGGGAAAATGTAAACTTCTATGTGGAAATTGACGCAGACGTAAATACCGACACAGATGAAATCTATGACGGAACACACGTTTATGAGTTCAACGACACAGAGGATGATGAGATCACACTCTACGGCGGAGACGGAACATTTATAGTTGACACAAGAGGTCAGGGCAAGCTGCTCATAAGAACAGATGTCAAGTACAATGAGGGTATTGAAAAGGTAAATCCCAACGCAAACTATGTTTACTACAATTCCAACTACCCCACATTCAATAGATTGGGCTATCTCTACCTCAAGGCAAACAAGGGCGACAAGATTTATAAGGTTGACCGCGACACCGGAAAGCTCACCAAGATGCCTGTTCCCTATGACAGAGATATGGAGGCCTTCAAGATAAGAACAAGAACCTTAGGCTGCTATGTTGTTGCAGAAAAGGAGCTTGACCTTGACAGGATAAACGGTGTTATCGCTCCTGAGCCTGTTAAGCCCCCTGTTGCACCTCCTTCTATAATCAACCCCCCAACAGGTTCAGCAATTTAAAAGCTTTAAAAGGGCCTGTTGCAAAATAGGCCACGAAAAAAGCGAGTAAGTTTCCCTAAAAAG
>JAHHUC010000088.1 GCA_020024215.1 Oscillospiraceae bacterium
GTCAAGAGGTTTTTTTGGATTTCTCTTTTTCCGTTCGCCTGAACGCTTCCATCCTATCGCCCTCTCTCAAGACAGCTTTGCTATGATACCACCCATTTTGATGTTTGTCAACAGCTTTTTCAAAAAAATTATAGATTTTTGTCCGGCTGTATGTTACTATTTATTTGTCGGCAGCAGAAAAAGGCCGATAAATTTATAATAACAAGGAGGTTTTATGAAGTTTTCCCCAAAAACTCTCTTCAAAAAGGATGACCAAAAGAATGTGTGGAGCATCAGCTTCCTCACCTGTGCCTTTATATTGGTGCTGGGGCTTTTGGCAGATTCTCCTGAAGGGATATTAAAAGGTATTCTCACCTACCTTTGCACACCCGATGTTCTGGTTACTGATTATTATGTGGTCGGTTCCACAGGCTCAGCCCTTGTCAATTCGTCAATAGTGATGTTCATTTCACTTTTCCTTTTAAAGGCTGCAAGGACACCTCTGACAGGAAACATTTTGGCAAGAAGCTTTTTGATGGCAGGCTTCGCTCTGTTTGGAAAGAACTTTGTGAATATTCTGCCGTTTATATTGGGTGTTTACATCTATTGCGCCGTAAAAAAGCTGCCTATGGTCAATTATACATCTGCGGCGCTTTATTCTACGGCTTTGGCTCCCATAGTCAGTGCGGTTGTGACAAACAGCGACATTTCCGCATTTTTAAGAATTCCTCTGGGAATTGCCTCGGGAGCACTTATAAGCTATATTCTCATCCCCATTGCAGAACATTCCTTCGGGGCACACATGGGCTACACCCTGTTCAACTATGGCTTTGCCGGAGGACTTTTGGCGCTGCTTATAGCCTCCTTTGTAAAGGGGGTATCCCATCATGACATCGCCCTTGCCTCCATCTGGAACGAGGGAATAGACAAGGTTTCGCTTTTCTTTATAATTTCTCTGTGCAGCTTTCTAATATTGTGGGGACTTACACAGACAGAAGGTGATCTCAGACCGTTTTTCAGAATAATGCGTCACACCGGAAAGGCTCCTTCTGACTTTGTTGTCACCGATTCTCTTGCAGCAACTGCAATAAACATGGGAGTTGTGGGATTTATAGCCCTTTTTTACATAATTGCAATAAACGGAGATTTAAACGGCCCTGTTTTGGGCGCAATTTTAACCTGCATAGGCTTTGCTGCCATAGGCATCCATCCTAAAAATATGATTCCCATAATGCTGGGTGTATTTTTGGCCTCACTTATGATGCACTATGATTCAGCCATGCCCTCATTGCAGCTGGCGGCATTGTTCGGAACAGCCCTTGCCCCCATATCCGGAACCTTCGGCTCATTTTACGGAATAATGGCAGGCTTTCTCCACGCTTTTCTGGTTCTGACAATAGGGGAGCCCTGCGGAGGCTACAACCTTTATAACAACGGCTTTTCCGCCGGACTTGTAGCCATAATAATGGTTGGATTCATACAGGGATTTTCAAAAAAGTGGCAGAAAACCGTTGAGGTGGAGGTTCCCATGATACCTCAGGAGTAGTTGAACGGTAATTTTTTTAAAAAAATTTTTTGTCGCCAAATGGACATTTTGGAATAAAAGGGCAGAAATAGCTTTTCTGCTCTTTTTTCTTGTCTGAAATTGCGATGAAAACTATTGGACTTTTACCATTTCCCGGTGTTATAGTTGATACATAGGATAGGCAACAAAAAAAGATGAGAGAAGGGCAGGTATGAATTATGTCGCTGTTTAAAAAAGATAAAGAAATTTTGGACATACCCCTTTGGATGATTTCCCCAAATCCAGACCAGCCCAGAAAATTTATGGATGCTGAAAAGATAAGATCTCTTGCAGATTCCATAAACGAAAACGGACTTATCAACCCCATAACATTAAAGAGATTGGATAAAAACCAATACTTCATAATATGCGGAGAAAGAAGATATCTGGCATTCAAGCTGCTTGGCAGGGAGAGCATACCCGCCATCATAAAGGACCCGGATGACATAAAGCTCAGTTCTCTGGCGCTTGTTGAGAACACGCAGCGGGCGGATTTGAGCTTTTTGGAGGAGGCCAATGCCATAAAGGATTTTCTCTCAGAGCACAATATATCTCAAAGCGAATGTGCAAGGCTTCTCGGAATATCTCAGGCTTCTGTTGCCAACAAGCTCAGAATACTTCGCCTGCCATCGGAAGTTTTGAAGCTGCTTTCACAGTCAGGACTTACAGAGCGCCACGCAAGGGCTTTGCTGACCATAGAAAAAAGCCCAAACCTTGTCAAAATTGCAAAAAGGGCTTCCGAGGAGGGCATGACCGTAAGACAGCTTGAAAAGCTTTGTTTAAACGAAAGCAGCAAAAAGACAAACAAGCCCACCATAATAATAAAGGATCTGCGTGCGTTCACCTCTTCAATAGATAATGCAGTAAAGCTGATGAAAAGGTGCGGCTGCAATGTGACCTCCTCATCAAGAGAATATGAAAATGACATTGTATATACAATAGTCATCCCCAAGACGTCCTGTCGCCCAAATGCGATTTGACATAGCTTCCCCTTAAAAATTATCCCGCGGAAAAATCTGCCCTAAAAAGCAGATTTTTTCCGTTTATGCCATAAAAAAGCTATAAATTTCTGCTCCTGCCAGTTCTTTATAAATATGAAAGCCCTTTGCTGTCTGCACCATTTTTAAATGGCAGTGATGAATTGCTCATACAAAAAATCGGAAATATTGCGAGCAATTATTTTTGTATATAATATAGTAGGTAAATTCCCTCTTTTTTATAAGCCTTGTCGGCTAATTGAAGAAAAAGCTGCCGGAATTATTTTCTTCATTGCAAATACCTCACATTCGCATTGCCGATTTTTAATCACCCTTTAAAAAAAGTCTTGCATAATGGTGTGTTCAAACGCCCTTTTTCACTTAAAAGCAGCGTTTTATTTTTTAAAAATCGGTGCTTGACAACAAAAAGGCTTTGTGCTATCATTTTATGGTAAACTTAATAGCTTATCAAGAGTGACTGAGGGACAGGCCCTGTGAAGTCCAGCAACCTGATTTATCAAGGTGCTAAATCCTGCGGTTTAACCGGAAGATAAGATAGATGCTGCATCCGGTTTTGGGTGCTTTTTTTATTTTCAAAACACTTGTTTAAGCTTATATAACCAAAAGACACATCAAAGAAAGGAATTTTATTATGGCAAGACACTTTTTTACATCTGAATCAGTTACAGAGGGACATCCCGACAAAATCTGCGACCAGATTTCCGACGCGGTTTTGGATGCAATTCTTGAAAAGGACCCTCAGGGCAGAGTTGCCTGCGAATGTGCAACAACAACAGGACTTATTCTGGTTATGGGCGAAATTACAACCAACTGTTATGTAGATATCCCCAAAATAGCAAGGGACGTGGTTTTGGATATAGGCTATGACAGGGCAAAATACGGCTTCGACGGAAACACCTGCTCGGTGCTCACATCCATAGGAGAGCAGTCTGCCGACATAGCCCTCGGGGTTGACAACTCCAAGGAGAAGAAGGAGGGAAAAGCACAGAGCGAGGTTGACAACGGAGCGGGAGATCAGGGCATGATGTTCGGCTTTGCCTGCGACGAAACTTCAGAATTGATGCCTCTTCCCATATCCTTATCGCACAAGCTTGCCATGAGACTTACAGAGGTAAGAAAAAACAAGACTCTCGATTACCTTCGCCCCGACGGAAAAACACAGGTTACAGTTGAATATGAAGACGACAAGCCCATAAGAATTGATACAATAGTTGTTTCCACACAGCACTCCGACTCAGTCTCCACAGAAAGGATAAGAGAGGACATTATCAATGAGGTTATTTTAAAGACTGTTGACAGGTCGCTTATTGATGAAAACACCAAGTACCTTGTAAATCCCACAGGAAGATTTGTGGTGGGCGGACCTCAGGGGGATTCGGGCCTTACAGGAAGAAAAATCATAGTTGATACATACGGCGGATATTCCAGACACGGCGGCGGTGCTTTCTCCGGAAAGGACCCCACAAAGGTGGACAGAAGCGCCGCCTATGCCTGCCGATATATTGCAAAGAACATTGTTGCAGCAAATCTGGCAAAAAAGTGCGAAATTCAGCTGGCTTATGCCATCGGAGTTGCAGAGCCTGTATCTGTGCTGGTTGATACATTTGGAACAGGCGCAGTTTCTGATGAGGATCTGGCAAAGGCTGTTTCTTCGGTGTTCGACCTTCGCCCTGCGGCTATAATCGAAACACTGGATTTAAGAAAGCCCATATACAGAAAGCTTGCCTCCTACGGTCATATGGGAAGAGAGGATCTCGGCGTAAGCTGGGAAAAGACAGACAAGGTATCTGAGCTTTTAAAGGCTTTAAAAAGATAGTCAACAGACAGTAAGAACAGACTGTATTTTTTAAAAATTACAGTCTGTTTTTTATTTTGGAAAGGGAATTATTTTTCCTGTAATTGACTTTATTTGGTCAGCTGATATAATTACAATATTGAGGTGAAAATTTATGAGTTTTAAAAAGACTTCTTCAAAAATTGCGCTCATATACAGCGCAGTTTACGCAGCGGTGGTAATATCAGAAATAATTCTGGCTGTGCTGCTGCTTATCTTTTATCAGCCCGAGGGTATGACGCTTAATATAATATTGTCGGTTGTTCCGCTTTATGCTGTGGGCTTTCCTCTGGCGGTGTTTATGTTCAAAAGGCTGCCCCAATGCAGCAAAACAGAGGAGAGGAAAAGCCTCTCCCCCCTCCAATTCACAAAATATTTTGTTGTCTCCTATGCGTTTATGAGCATAGGAAGCATACTGTCATCCATTTTGCAGCTTTTGCTTTCTGCATTGTCTCAGACCGAGATCACAGATCCTGCATCGGATTTGATAATGGGAGATGCGCCTAAGCTTCTGCTGTTTTTATCAACAGTGATAATAGCTCCCATAGGCGAGGAGCTGCTGTTCAGATATTTCCCCTATAAAAAAATTTCCGGATACGGAGATATGGAATATGTGCTTTTTACAGCCTTGTGCTTTTCCTTTTTCCACATGAACTTTTTTCAGGGCATATATGCCTTCCTTGTAGGTCTTGGCCTTGGAATGGCATATGTTAAAACAAGAAGGCTTATATACTGCATACTGATACATATGCTGGCAAATTTCATGGGCGGAATATTGGCTCCCTTATCTATGGAAAATTCGTTTTTCTCCTTTGTATTCACCCTGTTGATGATAAGCGCAATAGCATGGGGACTGTATTTATTTGTGTCATACATCAAAAGAACCGATAAGCAGCTGTTTAGAGAAATGGCTCAGGTAAATAAGAGGGAAATGCTGTTAAATCCGGGAATGATAATATTTTTTATAATATTTATCATATCATCTGTCGCAGGGCTTTTTGTGTAGACATCGCTTTAAGCCTCTGCCGATGCTTTTATCCTATCCAAACCTTTCATAATATTTTTTCTTAATCGGAGGTAAAACAATGAGCTTATTTGAAAAATTCAGAAGAAAAAAGGCAGTCTCGCAAATTCCTCCTGAGCTTTCTCCTTCAGCAAACACAATGCTCACCATTTTCTTTGAAAGACAGCAGATTAAAGAGCAGGAGATAAGACAATCCATTTGCCGTACATTTGGAGATGGCGCCATTCTTTCGGTTGATGAAACTGAAGCTGCAACACATTTTATGCTTAATATAAACGGAATTGACATGATGTGCTCATATCTGCCCTTCCCCATGCCGCCGGAGGAAGCCGACATTGTCTCCCTGCTTAATTTTAACCACTATATAAGTGAGGATGAGCAAAAATCGCTGTTAAAGCACGGCTCCTTCTGTCTGCTCACCCAAATCGGCGGCGGCAGTACCTTGGAAGGAAAGCGGTCAGTCTGCCTGCTGCTCACCAAGCTGTGCAGCAGCCTGCTGAAAATTGAAGGCGCCGCAGGTGTTTATTTAAGTGCGGCAAAATTGCTGTTGGGCAAGCTCATGTATTCAAAATATGCCCTCATAGCACAGCAGCAGGAAAACGATGCAGACTATTTTCCCTCTATGCTTTGGATACTTGTTTATCAGACACAGACAGAGGATAAGGTAAGGACGGTTGAAACCTGCGGTCTGGAGCAGTTCGGCTTTTGTGAGCTGCAATTTTACAACCCTAAGGAGGATTGGGAATATTCCTTTGAAAAGCTTTATATCATGTCCACATTTGAAATAACCGAAACAGAGGTCTACAAGGATATGGACACAATTTATTTCACCGAGGACACAATGTCCATATTTAAGCAAAACGGAAGAAAGCTGTCTGTCATAGGGGGAATTTAAAGCCTTATGGCAGGCAGCTTTTGGCATTTGCATGGCAGGGTGAAATTATTAAAGCATTAAAATCACTGATATTTTTTTCCTGCCCAATAGATTGGCACAAATATGCCGCATAAAACAGGCAGCAGCACAAAAAGGATAACAGCTTTTTCATATTCCTGTATCATAAATTTGTATATCAGCAGATAAATGACAGGAACAGTGTCCAGCAAAATGCACAGGGAGATATTGAGATATTTTACTATATACCTCCAGTTACTGTTGTTAAAATGCACACCGGGCACATTCATTCTGAAAAATCCGTCAGAATAAAGATTTATTTTATATTCATCATAAAAAGATGGCAGTCTTTCCTTTGCAAAAAAGGCAAAATATCCGCCAAAGAGCAGAATAAGCAGCTCTATGGTGATAAAATTGGCTCCCATAAGCAAAAAGTCGAAATCCAAAAGCAAAAGTGCGCCTATTTCCAAAAGCAGAATAACGACAGCAAAA
>JAHHUC010000089.1 GCA_020024215.1 Oscillospiraceae bacterium
CTATATGATAATGTGTGAGAAAGAAGGCATATCAGAATAAAAAGCTTCATGCTAATCAAAGAAAATATTTTTAGAACAAAGCTGTTTTGCAGTATAAATGAAGGTTGTTTTTTGCTATATTTTCTAAAATATAGCAAAAAACAACAACTGCATCGACTTTTAACAAGCTTGCAGCTGTTGTTGCAGCAAAGTATAAGCATACTTTTTCTATATTGCTGATTTTTACAAGGTTTTTTCGCCTCTACTGGCTGATTTAACACACATACTTCCGCTTTCTGAATAGAAAAAAACTGTTCTTCCGTAATCTTTTCCTGTATCCTCTGCCACTATGGGAATTCTCAGTCTCATAAGCTCTTCCCTTACAGCCGCTACATTTCTGTCTCCTATATTGTAAAGGCTGCTGTCGCTGAACGTGGAAAACATTCTTGCACCGCCTGCTATTTTGGCGGTTATCCTAACCTTGCTGGCACCGGCTGCAATCATCTTCTTGAGAAGTATTTCTATTGCTGTATCTGCAAATCTCATAGGCTGTGGGTTGACTGCACCCTTGCTTGTAGGAAGCATTATATGGGAAAGACCTGCAATCTTTGCTGTCCTGTCATAAAGGCATATGCCCACACATGAACCCAAAGCGTATGTTACAAGAACATCCGGCTGCTTTGCTATGTTTAAATCGGAAATGCCAACTTTTATTGTCTGGTTCATAATTCTATCCCCAAGTTCTCCATTATTTTATCTAAAGAATCTACATCAGGTATAAGAAGTATGTGATTAGGTGCATGTATATTGTCACTGCTGAACTCATCAGAAATAAAAATGATTTTATCGCTTATATTGGCATAATGTATTGCAGGCACGCTCAAAATAGCGCCCAACATATCTACACACATTGCAGGAACTGACAGGTTTATGGAAAGACCTGTCATTGCCGATATGGCATTTATATATGAGGCAGCCATTATATTCGACATTTCCTGAATTGCAGAATAGCCTATTTCGTCAATCTTATCAAGGCTTATCTCTTCCCCCAAAAGGGACATCAAAAGCATATTTGCAAAATTCTGGTGCAGCAGGAACATTATCATTCCCTTGACATCGCCGTCAAGTCTTAAAAGAAGTCCGACTATCATCTCCTCAGGGCCGCCAAGGGCATCAACAACTTCTTCATAATCCATGATCTTTACAACGGGGACAGAAATATTCACAGGGCTTGTAAGCATTGAGGAAAGCGCTGAGGCAGCATTTCCCGATCCAATATTTCCAATCTCCCTTAAAACATCCATATGGATGTCATTTAAATCTTCATATGTATTTAACGCCATTATGTACCGCCTTCCAATTTATAAATTAACGTAAATTATTTATTATCTGTTCCATCTCATCAGATGTCTGAACAACCTTTGCACTAAGCTGAAAATTCTTTTGTGTGATAATGACGTTTACCATTTCATCAGAAAGCTCAACTGCGGACTGCTCCAATGCGCCGGAAATCACCTGATACTTTCTGTCGTTTTTTGTTTTTCCAATCTGAACAGCCTCGGCTTTTCCGGAACTTTCAGTGGGCACAAACATGGCTCCTGACTGCGGTACAAGACCAAAGGGGTTGGGAAAATCATATATTCCAATCTCATCAGCTAAATTCTGCCGGTCATCTTTATCAGAAGAAATCTGCACAGGCTTTCCCCTGAAATTGAGCACATGCGAACCATCGGGGGAAACAAGATAATTCTTTCCTCCTTCAACGCTGACATGGAAATTTCCGTTTCTTGTATATTTAATTTCGCCGTTTGCATCCTTTACTGCAAAAAATCCGTCTCCCATAAGGGCAAAATCCATAATTCTTCCGGTGTTTATCACAGCTCCCTGTCTCATTACCACACCGGGGGAGCTTATCCTTACACCATGACCTGTCATAGGCGCATTTGGGCTGTTTACTGCCATGCGTGAATACAAGAGACTTTCAAACTCGGATTTTTCCGGCTTAAAGCCCGCTGTATTGCTGTTGGCGATATTGTGTGATATGCGGTTCATTCCCTCCTGGCTTGAAAGCATTCCGGATACACCATTATAAAAGGAAATATTCATCTTTAAAATCTCCCTGCCTTTATACTTCTATTAGAGTGATGCTATGGTACTTGCTGCCTTCTGATCTATCTTGTCCATTATCTGCAACGCAGAGCTGCAGGCCTGAAATGCCCTCTGGGCTTCCATCAAAAGGGTGTATTCTCTGTTCATATCAACATTTGAATGTTCAAGTCTGCCCTGCCATATGGAGGTGTTTCCGCTGACAGGAACATTTGTTGACATATCCTCCACGAAATACATACCATTGGGTGTATGCTGTATATCAGCATCCATTGGGGGAGCTGTTATGAGAAGTCTGTCAACAAATCTGCCTCTGTCATCATATATATTTCCGGATGCATCCACAGTAAAATCTGCATTTTTAAGATTTATGGTTCCCTTCTCTCCTAACACCATACCTTTTCCGGGAAGTATAAGATTTCCATCCTCATCGACATTAAAATGTCCGTTTCTTGTAAGGTATATAGTTTCCTCACCGTCGGCATTTTCTGTGCTGATGTTAAAAAAGCCCTCACCCTCTATTCCCATATCATAGGGGATGCCGGTTTCCTCCAGCGCCTCAGGCTGAAAAACAGTGGACACGTCCTTTACAACTCGCATAAGCGAGCCTTCGCCTATTATTTCAGTGTTTTTGCCTTCAACGCGCTTTAAAAGCTCCTGCTCAAATGAGCCGGTGACCACTCTTCCTGCCCTGAAGCCCGGTGTTCTTGCATTGACTATATTGTTGGAGATAACATTTATTGTTCTCTGCTTTGTAAGCATTCCGGATGCGGCTGTATAAAAACCCCTCTGCATTAAGTATCATCCTTTCATATATTCTGAAAGCCGTTCTTTCAATTTTGAAAGCAGCTTCTTATTTACCTGACCTATTCTCTGTTCCCTGACACCCATTATCTCGCCTATTTCCCTCATGGTCAGCCCCTCATAGTAATAAAGAGAAAGCACTGTTCTCTCCTGCTCATTTAGGCTGTCAATGGCATCGCCGATAACCTTGTACAATTCCTTCTGCCCAACCTGACTTTCAGGATCGTATGTATCGTCATAGCTCATAAGAGAATTTATCTGAACCGGTATCTCCAAAAGATTCTCAAAGGAAATGAGAGATTCATTGGAGGATTCAAAAAGGTATCTGTCATATTCCTTTACGCTTATTTTAAGCTCCTTTGCCATCTCTTCCCGCGTAGGCTCTCTTTTCAGCTTTTTTGACAGCTTCTCCTCTGCCCTATTTATTTCTATGGAATTTTTTCTTATCTGTCTGGGAAGCCAGTCCTGCTTGCGGACATAATCTATTATAGAGCCCCATACCCTTGTATAGGCATAGGTGGAAAACTTGACGCCCTTTTCAGGGTCAAATCGATCTATACACTCTATAAGTCCTATTATACCCTGATTTATCATCTCGTCAACAGTAGCATATTTGCTGAAGGTGCTGTTCATATTTTGTGCAATCATTCTTGCTATGTAACTATAATGCATGACAATTCTGTTTCTTAATTCCACAGAACCGGTATCCTTATATTCACATATAAGCTTTGCTGCTTCCTCATCCGTCATTTCCTTTGTTTCTGCGGCAAATGACATCAAGCACCACCCCCCTGCACAATTATTTGAATCTGCCTAGCTTATAGATATATTTGCCAATGCCTGCACCTTTATATTCTGGTCTATCTCATTGAATGATAGGACAACTATATCCGGGCAGAACTGGTCGACCAACTTTTTGAAATAAATTCTCACAATTGCTGATGTTATAACAATAGGAACTGCAACCAAATCCCTCACCTTTGAAACCTCAGTGTTGGTTGCCACCATGATTTTCTGAATAATCTCCGGATCCATTGAAAGATAGGAAGCATTATCCAGCTTTTTCACAGATGCCATTATCTGGTTTTCTATCTCGGCATCAAGGCTTATCACCTTAAGCTGTCCTGCCTCTGCAAATCTGTGCGTAATTGTTCTGGAGAGTGACTGTCTCACATATTCGGTGAGCATATCCAAATCCTTTACAGTCGGTCCATAGTCTGCCAGTGTTTCCAGAATAGTCTCTATATCTCTTATGGGAACACTCTCGCGCAGGAGGTTGCACAGCACCTTCTGAAGTGTTCCCACTGAAATCAACGCAGGAATCACATCATTTATAAGCGACTCGTTTGTCTTTTTAAGATTAGCAAGTATATTCTCCACTTCCTTGCGGTTCAAAAGCTCATGTGCATGGGCCTTTATTACCTCAGAAAGATGTGTGATAATAACAGAGGTGGGATCAATCAGCGTATAGCCTGCAACCTCAGCCTTCACCTTTCTGTCCTCGCTTATCCACTTAGCCGCAATTCCAAATGCAGGCTCTACGGTGTCAATACCCTCAATGCTGTCGCTTTCACCATCGGGGGCAAGTGCAAGATAGTGATCCACCAAAACCTCTCCCGAGGCGACCTTTTCTCCCTTTATGCTTATTGAATACTGGTTTGGATTGAGCTGTCCGCTGTCTTTAAGTCTTACAGGAGGTATTACAAGGCCCATCTCTATGGCAAACTGTTTTCTGAACATTACAACCCTGTCAACAAAGCTTCCGCCGCTCTTTTCATCTGCCAGAGGTATAAGGCTGTATCCAAATTCCATAGAAATCTGGTCCACATTCAGAAGATTGTACACATTGTCTATGTTCTTATAATAATCAGCTTCACTTGTGACCTCACTTTGCGTTTCCGGAACTTCCAGAGCTGCTGCCTCCTCTGCCCTCTGCTGTCCTCTCATCAAAACAAATGCTATGAGCAAAAGAAGGGCTGACATGGTGAGCACCTGCGGAATCGGAAAGCCTATGAAGCAGAGCATGGACATGGCTATGGCTGCCATTATAAGAACTATCGGCTGAGCTGAAAGCTGACCGATAACATCATCATTTAAGTTTGCCTCAGATGCAGAGCGTGTAACAATCATACCTGTTGCAACAGATATCAAAAGCGCAGGTATCTGTGACATAAGTCCATCGCCCACAGTGGCGGTGGAATAGATGTTCATTATCTCCTGAAATGTACCCACATTATTTATAAAGCCGATTATTATGCCGCCTATAAGATTTATAAAGGTTACAACCAGCGACATCACCGCATCGCCCTTTACAAACTTTGAAGCACCATCCATAGAGCCGAAGAAATCAGCCTCTCTTTGTATATCCGATCTTCTTTTTCTGGCTGTCTCCTCATCTATAAGACCTGATGAGAGATCGGCATCAATAGCCATCTGTTTTCCGGGCATAGCATCCAAAGTAAATCTTGCAGAAACCTCTGCAACTCTTTCAGAGCCCTTTGTAATAACCAAAAACTGAACCAAAACAATTATGAGGAATATTACAAGTCCCACAACAACATTTCCCTGAATAACAAATTCACCGAAGGTTTTTACAACCTCGCCGGCATAGCCGTTGTTTGTGAGGATTTTTCTTGTGGAGGATACATTCAACGCAAGTCTGAAAAGAGTCGTCACCAAAAGAAGTGAGGGATATATGGAAATTTCCAAAGGACTCTTTATGTACATGGTCATCAAAAGTATGATAAATGACAAAGTAAGATTTGTTATGAACATAAAATCCAGAAGAAAGGTGGGAAGCGGAACTATCAACAAAAAGATAACGGCAATGACGAAAGCCGATACAATATTGTTAAAAATCTTCATCCGATTACATCCTTCTTATTCTTTAAATTATATACAAACGCCAATATTTCGGCCACCGGCTTATAAAATTTTTCCGGTATTTCAGCATCCAAATCCACATTCTCATACAAGCCCCTTGCCAGGGGTTTGTTTTCTGTTATGTAAATATTATTTTCCTCTGCGATTTTGACAATTCGCAAAGCCAGACTGTCGGCACCTTTAGCGACCACAACAGGAGCATTGTTCCTATTGGGGTCATATTTTATGGCAACAGCAAAATGTGTGGGGTTTCTTATTACCACATCGGCACTTGGAACCTGCTGCATCATACGCTTTCTGGCCTGTGCCTGCTGCTTTTCCCTTATCTTGCCCTTTACCTGAGGATCGCCTTCTGTCTGCTTGTATTCTTCCTTCAGCTCCTGCTTGCTCATTCTCAGGTTCTTTTCATATTCCCACCACTGGTAGGCATAATCGGCCACAGCCACAAAAGCCATTATAATGGCTGCATTTTTAGCTATATCAAATATCAGACTTCCCGTAAAAGCCATAGATTTTCCAAATCCTATGCTCATCATCTTGGGAAACTGCCAAATTTCTTTTTTATAAAGAGAATAGATTATATAGCCTAAAATCACTATTTTTATCAGCGATTTTAAAAGCTCCACCACTCCTCTTACGGAAAAAAGCTTCTTTATACCCTGAATAGGGTTCATCCTGCTGAATTTAACACTCAGCGCCTGCATTGTAAAAAGTCCCTTTGTCTGTGCAACAGTGGCAATAATAGCCGACAGGCTGCAAATCAAAAGTATGGGCATTGTTGTAATGAGAAATATCTGCCCGCCTGTCAAAAACAATTTTCTCAGCTGCAAAGCGTTCAGCTCCTTTATGCTGACACTCATGCCAAGAAATGTCTTTATTGAATTTTCCAGAAGCTGCACTACATAAGGGCCTAAAAATTTCAAAGAAAAAAAGCTGACCAAAAGTGTAAAAACCACAACTACCTCATGGCTTTGAAA
>JAHHUC010000009.1 GCA_020024215.1 Oscillospiraceae bacterium
TTCCTGTGCGAAATTAAATTCTTTGCCAAGCTTTCTTTTAAGAAAGCGGGAAAGGTTATGAGTAAATCTTATGTATGCACTTTGCAATGCATACATCGGCACATTTTCCGCAGGAAACGCACTTTGAGTAATCAATGGATGCCAGGTTGTTTGTAACTGTGATAGCGCCCACAGGGCACTCCTTTTCACACTTGTGACAGCCGATGCAGCCAACAGAGCAGGCCTTTCTCACATTCATTCCCTTGTCGCAGGAGGAGCAGCCCACATACACCTTTGCCTTTTTGGGGACTATCTCAATAAGGTGGGAGGGACATACCTTTGCACAGGCAGAGCAGCCCACGCACATATTTGGGTCAACAACAGCCTTGCCGTTTACAATGTGCATTGCGTCATATTTGCAGGCTGCAACGCAGTCGCCGAAGCCTGCACAGCCGTAGGAGCAAAGCCCTTTGCCGCCATAGAAGAGCTTGGCAGCCTTGCAGGTTTCATAGCCCTGATATTCAACCTTGTCGCCTGTTTTGTCATCTGTGCCTGAGCATCTTACAACTGCGATTTTTTCCTCCACAGCTTCAAAATCCTTGCCCAGGGCCTCAGAGAGGTTTTTGGCAACATCAGCTCCGCCGGGCACACAGAGATTGCACTTTAAATCCGGGTTGTCAAGAAGAGCCTGTGCATAGGCATCACAGCCTGCAAAGCCGCAGGCGCCGCAGTTTGCACCGGGCAATTCTGCCCTAACCTTGGGGAATCTTTCATCAACCTTTACAGCCATGAACTTAGAGGCGATGACAAGCACCACCGCACAGACAAGCCCTATGACCGAAACAAGGACAACAGCCATTAAAACACTATTCATTCTAAGCTTCCCCCTTACTTGAACATTCCCTCTACCACGCCTGCAAAGCCCATGAAGGAAACAGACACAATAGAAGCGGCAATTAAGGTTATGGGAAGTCCGTCAAAGCTTTTTAACGGCTCGCAGCTTTCCATTTTGGAGCGAACCCCCGAAAAAAGGAACATAGCAAGCATAAAGCCCAAGCCGGCTCCCAGAGAATTGACCATCGACTGAATGAAATTATATTCCTCGTCAATATTTAAAATTGTAACGCCCAAAACAGCGCAGTTGGTTGTAATGAGGGGAAGATAAACTCCAAGGCTTTTGTGAAGCGCCGGAACATATTTCTTAAGGATTATTTCAACCAGCTGAACCAAAGCGGCAATAACCAGAATGAACACCACAGTCTGAAGATAAGCCAGATGGTTGGGCAGTAAAAGATAGGTGTATATAGGCCATGTGGCAGCTGTTGCCATAAGCATTACAAATATTACTGCAACGCTCATTCCCATAGCGGAATCAAGCTTTTTTGATACGCCCAAAAAGGGACAGATACCCATGAATTTGGAGAGTACGAAGTTATTTACCAAAACCGCACTCATCAAAATGATAACAAGCTGTTTCATTATTCTTCATCCTCCTTGCCGGATTCTTCACCTAAGCAGGCCTTTGCATTGGGGCAGCCTGCACAGGAGAAGCTCTTCTTTTTGATTGCCCTGCCGGATGTCACCTTGTTGACAAGGGCGATGAGGCAGCCAAAGACAAAGAAGCCGCCGGGGGCAAGTGTCATTATGGAAAGATGGTAGTCATAAAGCACGGGGATATTCATTCCGAACCACTGTCCTGCGCCGAAAATTTCTCTTATGGAGCCCATGGCAACCAGTGCCAGAGTAAAGCCCAAGCCCATGCCCAGACCGTCCAGCGCAGAATCAACTATGTTGTTTTTTGAGGCGAACATCTCGGCTCTTCCTAAAATTATGCAGTTGACAACTATAAGTGGAAGGAATATGCCAAGTGCGCTGTCCAGATCCCTTGCATATGCCTTTACCAGCATCTGAACAACGGACACAAAGCCTGCAATAACCGTTATATAGCAGGGTATTCTCACCTTGTCGGGAATTATCTTTCTCAAGGCTGAAATAGCCATGTTTGAGCAGACTAAAACCAATGTGGCAGCAAGCCCCATTCCAAGGCCGTTCTTTGCCATTGTGGTGGTTGCCAGGGTGGGGCAGGTTCCCAAAACCAGAACAAGCACAGGGTTTTCCTTTATAAGGCCCTTGACAAAAATTGATAATTTGGAGTTTTTCATCTATTTTACCTCCTTAAAAGCCTTGAAGGCATCCTCGACAGCTCCCTTGAAGGCCTTTGAGGAAATGGTTGCGCCGGCTATGTGGTCAACGCCCTCCAGACTTTCATCCTTGCCGTCATATTGGCTCTGATATTCTCTCTTTGCGGTCTTTTCGCCCAAGCCTGCTGTCTCAAAGTGGCTCAGAGTCTTTGTGCCCTTTATTTTTCCGTCGCTGCCTATGCCGCAGATGAGGTTCATCTTTCCGCCATAGCCCTTGACCGTCATGAAGAACACAGCTCCCTCGCCGTTTTTGGCCTTAAAGGCTGAGGTGATGCTTTCGGGCATACCCTCTGTTGACAATTCCTCAAAGGAATCGGCAGCAGGGAGAACCTCCTTTTTAGCCTGCTCGGCAGCCTCTGCCTCCGCCTTCTGAATTATGGGGGTGGTAGCCTGCTCTGTAAGCGCCAAGGCACCTGTTATAACCATGCAGATGACTGTCAGAACTATTACAGGAAGAAGTAAATCCTTGGTTGTATTCATTAGTAATTACCTCCCAAAGCTTTATTTCTTGTCCAGTTGTCAATGTGAGGACAAAGTATGTTCATAAGAAGAATTGCGAAGGAAACTCCCTCGGGATAATTTCCGAAAACTCTTATGATGACTGTTAAAATTCCGCAGCCTGCGCCGAAAATAAGCTTGCCCTTATCGGTAAAGGGGGATGTGGTGTAATCCGTTGCCATGAAAACGGCGCCCAGCAAAAGACCGCCGGAAAGCACATGATAAAGTGGGTTTTCACCTAATACTGCGGTCAAAACAGCCACTGTGCCCACAAAGGCAGCAGGGATATGCCATGTGATAACCTTTCTGTAAAGAAGGTATGCAAGGCCCAATAAGAGAGCAGCAGAGCAGGTTTCACCGAGAGAGCCGCCTCTTATGCCTAAAAACATCTGAGAAAGTGAGGGCAAAGCGCCCACATTGCCCGATGCCATCATTCCTAGGGGTGTGGCGCCGGTTATAAAATCAGGTGAAACAGGCTTTGGAACCGCCCATGTGGTCATGGGGCCTGCAAAGGAGACAAGCAGCACAATTCTTGCTGTTATGGCAGGGTTTGCAAAATTTCTGCCCAAGCCTCCGAAAAGCTGCTTTACAACCACAATGGCTATTACAGAGCCCAGAGCCGCCATCCAGTAAGGAAGTGTGGAGGGCAGGTTGAATGCCAGAATAACTCCGGTTACTGCGGCGGAATAATCGTTTACTGTTATGGGCCTGCCGGATGCCTTCTGGAACACATATTCAGAGCCGACAGCAAATGCTGCACAGACCAAGGTGAGCATCAGCGCTCTCATTCCAAACAGCCAAACCGAGGCCAAAAGCGCAGGCAGAAGGGCGATGAGCACATCTCTCATAACAACTGCGGTGGAAT
Source organism: Oscillospiraceae bacterium (assembly GCA_020024215.1). Classification (GTDB taxonomy): domain Bacteria; phylum Bacillota; class Clostridia; order Oscillospirales; family Ruminococcaceae; genus Yanshouia. The sequence continues at coordinate 3,544 of JAHHUC010000009.1, forward strand.
TATTTCCCCTGATGTGAGGAGAACAGGAAATTATAAATTTTTCATTCATATAAAACTACACCTTCATTTCTCTCACATAAGCCTTTGACAGCTTATTATTTAAAACAAGATCCCTTCTTGCAGGACAAACAAAGGAGCAGCAGCCGCACTCCATGCAAAGGTCGATCTTCAAATCCTTAAGCCTTTGGGCATCCTTTTTCTGATATGCCATCTCCAATTCCACAGGTGAGAGATTCATAGGACATGCCGCGATGCATTTTCCGCATCTTATGCAGGCTGTTGTGGGCGGAAGAAGCGCCTCGTCCTTTGAAAAGGCAAGCACTGCGTTGTTGTTCTTTACCATAGGCAAATCCAAGGAGGGAATGGCAATGCCCATCATAGGCCCTCCCATAAGCACCTTTTTAGGCTCCTTTTTGAAGCCGCCGCAAAAATCGAATATATCCTTGAAGGGGGTTCCGACAGGTGCTATCACATTCTGAGGATTTGCAACCGCACTTCCGTCAACTGTGAGACATTTTTCAACAAGAGGCATTCCCGTCTCCATATATTTTGCCAAAAATGCAGCAGATGTGACATTCATCACAATTACTCCCACATCTGAGGGAAGCTTTCCCTGAGGTACTATTCTTCCTAAAATGTTGTAGATGAGAACCTTTTCACCGCCTTGCGGGTATGAGGCAGGAAGAGACACAACCTCTATTCCCTCCTCCTTAGAGCAAAGCTCTTTAAGATGCTCTATCGCCTTGGGCTTGTTGTCCTCAATGCCGATGATCGCCCTTTTCATGCCCAGATATTTTTTTACATAATTTATGCCCTTTATAACATATTCTCCCTCATCAAGCATGGTCCTCATGTCGGATGTGATGAAGGGCTCACATTCTGCGCCGTTTATAAGAAGCACGTCGATGGCAGAGGGGTCCTTAGGGGAAAGCTTTACAGAGGCAGGAAAGCCTGCTCCTCCTAAGCCCACAAGGCCGCTCTCTCTTATGGCAGAGACAAAGGAGGCTGCATCTGCAACCTCAGGGGGCTTTACCTCCTCGGAAACTTCCTGCAAGCCGTCGGTATTTATGATAACACAGGCAGAGCGAGAGCCGTTTGCCATGAGTATTTCGTCAACAGACTTAACCTTTCCGGATACACTTGAATGGACAGGGGCAGAAACAAAGCCTCCTGCCTCACCAATCTTCTGGCCCACCTTTACCTCATCTCCTGCCTTAACCAGCACCTTTGAGGGTGCGCCTATGTGCATGGACATAGGTATGATCACCTGTTGAGGTGTGGGGATTCTCTGAGGCTTTGATTGTGTGGTGTTTTTACTGTGGGGAACATGGACACCGTTTAATCTTTTTCCCAACACACTTATTCCTCCTATACTAAAATTTCTTGCTAGACGCCCAAGGCGTTTCTATTTAAAATGCCCCTTTAAAAATTGAAGTTTGGGCATAATAATCTTTGAAGTCACCCCTGTTATGCCGCCCATCACACATCCGGATATGATAAGCACGGGCAGATAATAAAAGAGGCCGGTATTTTTTAAAATAAGCCCGGCGCAAAAAAGCTGCCCTATGTTGTGGGCAACGGCTGCACCTATGCTTACAAACAAAAGGCTCAGCCCGCTTTGCCTTTTAAGCCCTATAAGTGCAAGGCAGGAAAAAATTCCGCCGCAGAGGCTTATGGCAAAGGAGACAGGCCCTCTTAAAAGCAGCACAAAAAGGCTTTTTAAGAACGCAACAGAAAAGCCCCACTTATTCCCCATAAAAAACAGGGAATACATAACAATGATGTTGGAGCTTCCTAATTTTACCCCCGCAGGCAGAAAGGGCAAGGGGGGGAAAGAGCTTTCGACAAAAGAGAGCACTGCCGCCATAGAAAGCAGCAAGGAGGCGAATATAAGCTCTCTTAAATCGGTTTTATTTTTTTTCACGCTTTGAAATTGAATTCCTTTTTATTGCTGTTGGGATGAAACCTTTCTTTAAATCCCTTTGAAAAATAGACGTTCAAATCCTTATCCACAGCCATAAATTCGGCATTTTCAAGGTTCTTGAATTTATCAAGCCCCTCGCTTCCCTCCATAAAAATATATGTGGAGAGAAAATCCGCAAGAAGTCCGTCACTTGAAATGACAGTTGCACAGATGAGGTCCGTCCGGGCAGGAAAGCCGGTGAAGGGGTCAAGTATGTGATGATAAAGCCTTCCCTCATATTGAAAGCTTCTCTCATAATCCCCTGCTGTCGCCATGGTGAGGCCGCTTATGTCAACTGTGCCTATATAGTCATTTGCGTCCCCTCTGGGATTTCTTATGCCCATGATAAAATCGCTGCCGTCCTCTTTTTTGCCTGCAACAGCCATGTTCCCCCCTATGGAAATATAGCCGCTGACACCGTGCCTTTTGGCAACAGCAAGGCTTTTTTCTGCAAAGAAGCCCTTTAAAACAGCTCCCAGATCCACCCCCATGCCCTCCTTTTTAAAAAAGGCGGTGCTGCTTTCTTTATCAAGAACAAGCCAATCAAAGCAGATTAAGGAACAGGCCTTTTCAATTTCCTCTTTTTTGGGAATTGTGGGGCTTTTGCCGGTAACATCCCAAAGCTTTACCAAAGGAGCTATTGTTATGTCAAATTTTCCGCCGGTTTTGAGGCTGAGCTCCTTTGATTTTTCCAATATGGAAAAAACCTGGGGAGAAAGCTTCACAGGATTTTTTTCGCTGCTTTGGCTGAGCATAAGGATTTCGCTTCCCTCCTTATAGGCAGAAAGCATATTTTCCCCCTGCTCGAGCATAGCCTTTATTTCCTCATAGCATGCTTGGGAATTTTTCCCCTCCCAATGCTGTGTGACAAAGGTGTCCATCATAAAATCGGTTCTGTCCACCTTTTCAACAGCTTTGCAGGAAGAAAGGAAAAAAAGGCAGGCTGCGGATAAAAACAACAGGCAGCCTGTTTTAAAAGCTGAATAGGCTTTAAAAAGTCCTCGGGGAAAAGCAAGCATAAAACGAACCCTCCCCTCAGGAATAAAATAAAGCTGCCAAACCTATTTTATTTTAAACTTTCTTTGCTGTCATTGTCAAGCTAATTGACATTTTTTAGAGTTTTATTTCTGCTATTTGACATTTTGCACAAATCCGATAGTAAATATATACTAGCCTTTCAATTTATATACTGATATTTTGGTTTAAAGCTACAAACCGTCCTGCCTGCTTTAAGCCTTAAATGCCAAAAAAGACGGCGCAATGTCCGTCTTTAAGCCTTCTGCGGCAGCTTTAGTTGCTGTCTGCATCAATGGGTATAAAGCCCTTTCCTATAATCTGCTGGGCATCGGATACTATTATGAATGCCCCCGGATCAATATCCCTTATAATGCCCTTTAAAAGATGATACTGCTGCTTTCTCACAACGCAGGCTATAACCCACCTTTTATCCTTTTTATAGGCTCCCTGCGCCTCCCAGAGCGTAGCTCCCCTGTGAAGCTCATTTTTGATTGCCTCGGATATTTCATCCGGCATGGATGTGACTATGGTGCAGCTTTTGCCCACATCTCCGCCGTATAATATGGCATCTACTATTTTAGAGGAGGTGTATGTCATTATAAGGCCGTAAAGCGATGCCTCCAGCTTTCCGTAAACAAGTGTGGCGCACATTATGATGGATGCGTTTATAGCCACAATAAGCTGTCCTGTGGATATATAGGGATGGCTTTTATGTATCAGCTTGTTGACAATATCCGCACCGCCGCTGGTGGCTCCTGTTGAAAACATAAGCCCCACGCCGGTTCCGTTGATTATTCCGCCGAAAATTGCCGCCAGCATGGGGTTTCCCGAATAGGTGACAGCATTTGCAAACACCACATCCATAAGAAACATAACAAACACCAATATCTGGGCGGTGTAATAAACCACCTTTTTGCCAAGCCTTCTGTAAGCTATCATCAGAAGAGGAATGTTGAAGGCAAAGTTGACCGCGCCTATGGGCAGATTGAAAAGATAGTTTAGCATTGTGCCTATTCCGGTAACTCCGCTGGGGGCTATGTGATTTGGCGCAGAAAAGCACTTTATGGCTGTGGCTATTAAGAAGCTGCCCAATATCTGGATGATGGTATCCTTAATATAAACAGCCGTTTTATTTTTAGAATGCCAGAAATTTTTCATAAAAAAGCTCCTTGACAGCATCAGTTATCCTCGTTGTGAATATTTTTAAAGCCCTCGCCCAAGGTTTCGGCAACGCTGGAAACAAGGTTGAAGGCCTTTGGATCAACCTGCTTTACAGCCCTCTTTGCCTTGACTATCTCGCTGGATTCCATAACAGAAAGCACCATGCCCATCTCCTCGCCGGAATAGGCTCCCTCGCATTTGAATATGGTGGCGCCCCTGTCCACGTTGCTCATTATGGAATTTGCCACATTTTTATAATCCTTGCTGATGGAAATAAGCATCCATCTCTCCTCGTCGCCCTTTACCATCCGGTTTATAACTCCGCTGGTGGCATATGTGCATATTATGCCTAAGAGTATTACCTCTATATCCTTGAACACCACCGAGCCGCCTAATATAACCACAATATCTGTCAGAAAGACAACATTTCCCAGCTGCATATGAGGGTTTTTCTTTTTGATATATTTTACAATTATGTCCGAGCCTCCTGTGGAGCCGCCTCTTAGCATCACAATGCCCAAGGTTATGCCTATGAACACACCGGCAAAAAGCGAAGCCAGAATTATATTGCTGTCATAAGTGGGAAGATAGGGCGTCAGCAGGTCTGTGGTGAAGGAGATGAGCACCACCACACGGAAGGTCTTTATCATAAAGCTTTTGCCTATCTTCCAAAAGCCGAAGAGTATGAGGGGGAAATTGAGACAGAAGGTGAGAAAGCCTATGGGCAGATTGGTCAGATAATTCAGTATGATTGCCACACCTGTTACACCGCCGCCTATTATGTTGTTGGGTGCAGAAAATGTTACCACACCCACAGCAAAGGAGACAGCAGCAATAATTTCCATCAAAAAGTCCCTTTTAAAGTAATCAATTACAGAAGCTTTTACTCCGCTTATTTCAGATTTCATTCCTATTCCCTCCAAATAAGATCAAAAAGTTGGTTTATCCTTTCATTGTCCCTGTTTAAATAAAGAAAGCCGAAAAGCGCCTCTATACCTGTTGCAGACCTGTATTCCTTCATGCTTGCGCTCTTAGGGGCAGTAATGCAGGAGGAATTCCGCCCCCTTTTGTAAATTTCCTCCTCCTCCTGCGTAAGCACATCCTTTATCCTCTCATAGCCCTCTGACTGAAAGGCTGCCTTCACCCTTTCCACCGTCAGCGCATGAAGCTTTTTGGGCGAGAGGCTGCCCATGCTTTCAATTATCCTTTCCCTCACAAGCACCTCGTACACCGAATCGCCCATAAATGCCAGTGTAAGAGGGTTAAGAAGCTTTGCTCTTTCCATTTTATCGTCCCTATCTTATATAGTCGAAGGCTATTCCGCCCATGGCAACCGTGTCGCCCTCGTTTATGCCCATCTGCTCTAAGCTGTCCACAATGCCGGTCTGCCGGATAACCCTCTGAAGATACTGCAATGATTCATAGTCGTCGGTGTCGCAGCTTTTGACAATGTCATCAAGCCATGCTGCCTCCACAAAATAGATGCCGTCCTCAAAGAATATCTCAAATTCCCGGGAGGATTTTTGCCTTCTTTCCGCCGGAGCCTCCGCCTCATATATCTTGACAGGCTCCAAAGTATCAAGCTTTGCGGCAACTGCGTTTACAAGCTCCCTTGTGCCGGTTCTTCCGGCTGCGGAAATCTTAAATACGGCATAGCCCAACTCCTCTATTTTTTTGCAGAAGGAATCCGCCTGAGCCTCATCTGCAATGTCGCACTTGTTGGCTGCAACCATCATGGGAAGCTTTGCAAGCTCGGGAGAAAATGCCGACAATTCCTTATTTATAAGCAAAAAGTCCTCATAGGGGTCCCTTCCCTCCATGCCGGAGACATCCACCACATGAAGGATAAGGCGGCATCTTTCCACATGGCGCAGAAATTCATGCCCCAAGCCGGCTCCGTCTTTGGCTCCCTCTATAAGCCCGGGGATATCCGCCATGACAAAGCTTTTTTCCGTGTCGATGTTGACAACTCCCAAAACCGGTGTAAGGGTTGTAAAGTGATAGTTGGCTATCTGCGGCCGGGCATTGCTGACAGCTGTTATCAGCGACGACTTGCCCACATTGGGAAAGCCCACCAGACCTACATCTGCAATCAGCTTCAGTTCCAGAACAAGCTCCAGGCTCTCGCCCTCCTGCCCCGGCTTTGAAAATCTCGGAATCTGGCGTGTGGGTGTGGCAAAGTGCATATTTCCCCAACCGCCGTTTCCGCCCTTTGCTATGGTGACGGGATTTTTGTCGTGTATATCCGCAACAATCCTGCCGGAATTTTTTTCCCTTACAAGTGTTCCCATCGGTACCTTTATGACAAGGTCCTGTCCCTTTTTGCCGTAGCTTCTTTTGCCGCTGCCGTCCTTGCCGTTTTCGGCGGTGTATTTTGTCTTATACTTAAAGGGGAGAAGTGAGGACACATTGGTATCTGCCACAATTATCACATCGCCGCCCTTGCCTCCGTCGCCTCCGTCGGGGCCGCCTGCTGCCACATATTTTTCCCTGTGAAAGGAGACGGCGCCGTTTCCGCCCTTTCCTGCTGTCACCTTTATCTCAGCCTTATCTATAAACATAAAAAGTCACCTCTTTTATACTTTTTCCTGACATTAACATTATATAACCAAAATCTGCTTAAAACAATAAGAAAGCCTCCGAAAACAAAAAATCCCGAGCCTTGCTCGGGATTGATTGCCTTAGTTTTCAGGATAAACCGAAGCCTTCTTGCGGTCGCGGCCCAGTCTCTCGAAACGGAGAACACCATCAACCTTTGCAAAAAGTGTGTCATCGGAGCCGATACCCACATTTACACCGGGGTGAATGTGTGTGCCTCTCTGGCGAACCAAAATGTTACCTGCTAAAACCTTCTGACCGTCAGCTCTCTTTGCTCCCAGTCTTTTGGATTCGGAATCTCTGCCGGTTTTGGTAGAGCCCATACCTTTTTTATGTGCCATCTAAATCTGCACCTCCCGATAAATTGGATTTTTTAAGCTTCGATGCTTACAATTTCAAGCTTTGTATAGGGCTGTCTGTGTCCCATCTTTCTCTTGGAGTCCTTCTTGGGACGATAGGTAAATACTGTTACCTTCTTGCCCTTGCCGTTCTTTAAAACCTTAGCGTTTACCTTTGCTCCCTCAACAATGGGGGAACCTACAACCGCACCGTCTTCCTTTCCTACAACGAGAACGCTGTCAAAGGAAACTGCGGAATTTTCCTCAAGGTCAAGCTTTTCAACGAAGATGGTGTCACCCTCTGAAACCTTATACTGCTTGCCTCCGGTTACAAATACTGCGTACATAATACACCTGCTTTTTTATAGACTCGCTGATATTAGGCGGCAAATGCACTTTTAAAAGCCCAATCCATGCGGCAAGAACCATGATAGCACAGGTTTTTCCCATTGTCAAGCGGTTTTAGCTTATGTGAGCCAATTTTTTTATTTTTGCCTGACGATAAAGGAAATTTTTATTTTAAGCCTGTCATTTATCCTCGCTTTCCTCTTCACCGTCGGGGGCATCCTCTGTCAGCTTCTGCGCATTTTTCTCAGTCTCCTCTTCATTTTTTAAAAGAAGGGGCGTGGGCTCATCTAAGGCAAAATAGGAGCTGAGGCTTTTGCTTGACTGCTTTTTCTTTACAATTACATAGACGCATACTGCAAAGAGCGTCAGCACAACTGCCAAAACCTGTGAAACCCTGAAGGGGCCCCACATCAGGCTGTCGGTTCTAAGGCCCTCTATCCAGCTTCTTCCCATGCCGTAAAGAGCGAGGTAAAGAAGTGTTATCTCACCTTTAAATGTCCTTTTTTTGGTGAAAAGCGCAATTATTATAAAGGCAGCCAAATTCCACATGGATTCATAAAAAAAGGTGGGGTGGACAGGCATCGCAGGGTCCACGCTTATGCCGCAGGAGGCAAGGGCATCCATGTTGCTTTCAAGATAGCTTGTGATCGCCGGGCTTGTCATGCCGAATATGGAATCTGTGTTGCTTCCGAATGCCTCTATATTCATAAAATTGCCCCATCTGCCTATTGCCTGACCTAAAATCAGTCCGCCTGCACAGCAATCTGTCACATTGAGGGGGTTTTCCTTCTTTATCCTTGAAAGTATGAGAATTACAATAAGCGCTCCTATAATTCCGCCGTATATGGCTATTCCGCCCTTCCAGACGGAAAGCACCTCGTTTAAATGCTCCTTGTAATAATCCCACTTAAATGCCACATAGTAGATTCTGGCGCCTAAAATTCCGCCGATTACCGAAAACAAAAGATAATCGGCAAGGCTGTCGCTGCTGACATTAAATTCTCTGCACCTTTTGTTGGAATAAAAATAGCCCAGCAAAATTCCCGAAACAACTATTATTCCGTACCAATACACATTCAAGGGGCCTATGGAAAAGGCAAGCCTGTCAAGCTCAAGCACTATTCCCAATTTTGGGAAGGCAAGCTCTGTTGTCATAAAATTTCCTCCCTTTAAAATTCATCCTTTGCCACAACGGAAAGTGTGCATCTGCTCTCATCAAAATTTTCCCTCAAAAAGCTTTGGGCCTCATTGAGTGTTATGTTTGCAAGCCTTTTTAGAACAGAATACGGCTCCTCCTGTGCAAAGTGGCACTGTGCCAGATTGAAGGCGGTGCTTTCGCAGGAGGTGAAGCTGTCCACATATCTTCCGTAGCAGCACTTTTTGGCTCTCACAAAGCTGTCTCGGTCTATGCCCTCGTTTTTAAGCCTTTCCACCTCATTTTTTATCTTTTGGGCAACCAGCTTAGGGTTCTTGCTCTCGCCTGCAAACATGGCGGCTATATAGGACGGCCCTGCCATGACCTCTGTGTCAAATTCGGTGTTTATAAGGCTTAAATCATAAAGCTCTCTGTAAAGGGAGGAGCCCTCTCCGGCTATGCACTCGCATATTATCTCCCCTATGGCAGAATTGAAGAAGTTTTGAGGAAAGCCCTTGTCTATCCCCTTAAAGCCCATATGGAAAATCGGGGAGGAAACAGGAAAGCTTTCAAACACAAAGGGCTTTGCTATTTCTTCACTTTCCTCTATGCTGTCCCTTTCTGTCCTCAGTGCCATTTTTGGCGAAAGCAGCTCATCGCATACAGAAAGCACATCGGAAATTTCAAAATTTCCGGTTACGGTCAGCACCATGTTGTTCAGGTTGTAAAATGCCCTGTGGCAGTCATAGAGGGTTTGGGCTGTTATCTCTATTATGGATTCCTTTGTGCCTGCTATGTCCTTTCTGATTGGGTGGGTGTTGAAAAGCCCGTTCAAAAGGTTGAAGTAAACCCTCCAGGAGGGGTCATCCTCATACATCCTTATCTCCTGACCTATTATGCCCTGCTCCTTTAAAACCGTCTCCTCTGTAAAATAGGGGTGTGTCACCTGCATTATAAGCACGCGCAGGCTCTCCTTAAAGTTTTCGGTGCAGGAAAAATAATAGGCTGTTCTGTCAAAGGTGGTGTAGGCATTGGCAGAGGCTCCCAGCTTTGAATATTTTTCAAAGGAATCCCCGTCCTCGCTCTCAAAAAGCTTATGCTCTAAAAAGTGAGCCACACCATCGGGGACAACCATCCTCTTTTCATTCTCTATGGTGAAGCTGTTGTCTATGGAGCCTATTCTTGCCGTGATCATGGCATAGGCTGTCCTAAACTGCTTTTTGGGATACAAAAGAAGCGTAAGGCCGCTTTTGTGGATTATTTTTTCATAGCTTTCATTAAGCTTGGAAGATCTTATTTCCATTATTCTGCCTCCTCATTTGTGAGAAGATAAATTCCGTCCAGCTCCATCCTTTTGGCGGCATTTATCACATCCTCTTTTGTGACGCTGTTCACCTGCTCTATAAGTATGGCAGGCGTGAGATGACCTCCCTCGGAAAGATCCCTCAGATGCCAGCTTTCAGGCGCAGAGGGAGAATCCTCCACGCTCCTTAAAGAGTTGACCAGCAGCTTTCTGGTGTTTGACATCTCCTCATCTGTTATGCAGCCGTTTTTCATGCTTTCAAGCTCCTGCAATACAGCTTCCTTCATCTTTTCTACATTTTCGTTTTCAATTCCTGAATCTATTATCATAATATCCGACATGCTCATATATCTGCATGAGCAGTAATAGCAGAGGGATTTCTTTTCCCTCACATTTAGAAAAAGCTTTGAGGAGGGCGTGCCGCCTAAAACAGCGCTCATGAATTTAAAGGCTGTCTTGTCCTTTTGCTCCACCCTTTCTCTTGTTCTCAGGCACATGCACAGCTTTGCCTGCTGAACATCCATTTTTTCTGTCTTTTCCAGAACAAAATCCCCCACGGGATAAAAGCTTGCCGTCTCTATTTGGCAAGGCTCTCTCTCTATGAGTGAAAAGGCCTCTCTCATATCCTCTGCCAGAGCCTCATAATCCCCGTTTCCGGTGCAGAAAATTCTTATATCCGCAGTTTTGATAAGCGTATTATAGGCGCTTAACAGATCCCTTCCGTTTAAGATCTCCACATCCTCGCGCCTTCCGTATCTTCTGAGAAACGCCTTGTCCCCCCTGCCCACCATGGAAAGACACTGGCTTATGGCATAGCCCCTTTTGTCGTTTATAAGAGAATCTATGGCGTCGATGAGGTTTTCCTTTTCCAAAAGCACATTTGCCTCATAAAAGCCCTGCTCGTTTACAAGGGGCTTTGTGATGATGTCGGTGATGAGCCTTCCGCACTCCCTTGTTATCTCCTCGCCCATAAGGCAGTATTTGTCATCTATATACACTATCTGAAAATTGACAACCTGATTTGCACCCAGCTTTAGGGCATCTGTTGAAAGCTCGGCGCCGTAAAGCTCGTCAAGCCTTCTGTTGAGCATTGTAAAATCCGGATAATTCCGGCTTCCGAGCCTCATGACATAGGATAAAAGCGCATAGGCGCTGGCTGTTTTTTCACTCATGGGAACAATGAGGTTTACAGATATCCTGTCGGTTTTATACTTGTCTGTTTTAAGGGCATGAAAATATATCCCTTTTCCTATTTCTTTTGTTATTTCTTCCATATATGTCTCCTAAAAGCCTTTTTTAAATTTGTACCAACATATCATTTTATCATAAAAAGCCCTTGATTAAAAGCCTTATTTGCTTCTTTCTCCCTTCATGAGGGCTATGAAGTCATTTTCCGCTTTCAAAAGCCCGATAAGCTCTTTACATTCCTCTATATCCATATCCTTAAAATAATGGCCCTCATTTATGCAGGTAAAATAGCTTTCGTCATCCATTAAAAAGCTTACGCCCTGCTTGCACTGCATGGAGCATCTTGTGCAGGGGGGAGTTTTCCTTATCATGTCCTTAAGACCCCGAGAAAGACTGTTCAAATGCTCCCTGTGCCCGTCTATAAAGAAAAGCTGTGCCTTTATTCTAAGCTCCCTGCCGCTTAAATCCATTTTAAAAAGCGCCCTTGGCGAATTTTGCGGAAAAAAGCTGAAGGAGTAGTATTTTGCTGTTATTTTAAAGCTCTCCTTTAAATTTTCCTCACGGGCAAAGAGAAAGAAAAGCTCTGCCTGCTCCCTCTTTTTCTCATCCTTTAAAAAGCAAAGTATCTCGTCCTTTGTTTTGAGATTTCTGTCTATCAAGGCAATTCCTCCTGACTTTTATCATTTTAATATTTATTTGTCTGTATTTTTTGCTGTATTTGTAATTTTTTTAATAATTTAACAATTTCACAGACCTTTTGTTTGTTGCTAAAGCCGGTGATTTATTATAGAATAGTCTTAAAGCTTATATCTGAGAAAGGAATTATGACTATGGAAAAAATAGCAGACAGATTTTTAAGATATGTTTCCGTCGACACACAGTCGAAGGATGATATGCCCACCATCCCCTCCACAGAGAAGCAATTTGATTTGGCCAAGCTTCTTTACAAGGAGCTTTGTGACATGGGAATCGAGGCAAAAACCGACGAGCACGGCTATGTTTACGGCTTTATACACAGCAACAACGGCAGGGAAAAGCCTGTGCTGGGGCTTATTGCCCACATGGATACCTCACCTGATGCAAGCGGAAAGGATATCAGGGTTCAGAAGGTGAAATATGAGGGCGGAGATGTTGCCTTAAACAGTGAATTGGGAATTTATCTTTCACCTAAGGCCTTTCCCTATATGAACGAAATAAAGGGGGAAACCATACTCTGCACTGACGGAACAACTCTTTTGGGAGCTGACGACAAGGCAGGTGTGGCAGCCATAATGTCACTTGCCCAGTTCATAACCGAAAACCCCGACTTTAAGCACGGAGAAATACGCATAGGCTTCACACCCGATGAGGAGGTCGGCAACGGAGCCACACTTTTTGATGTGAAGGGCTTTGGGGCAGACTATGCCTATACGGTTGACGGCGGAACTGTGGGAGAAATAGAATATGAAAACTTCAACGCCTGCTCTCTTGAGGTGGATGTAAAGGGCGTAAATATCCACCCCGGCTCGGCAAAGGATGTGATGGTTAATGCCGCCCTCATCGCTATGGAATTCAACTCCCTGCTGCCTGAAAGCCAAAAGCCCCAATACACCGACGGCTATGACGGCTTTTTCCACCTTGCGGATATGTGTGGAAATGTACAGCAGGCACACCTTTCTTACATAGTGAGGGATCACAGCGAGGAAAGCTTTAAAAAGAAGCAGGAAATTGCAAAAGCTGCCGCAGAGTTTTTAAACAGAAAATACGGCGGCTGTGTATCTGTCAGGATAACAGAGCAATATAAAAACATGAAGGAAATGATAGAGCCTCATATGTTCCTCATTGACAATTTAAAAAGCGCCATAGCACAGGCGGGAGTTGAGCCTAAGGTGGTAGCCATAAGAGGCGGCACTGACGGCGCAAGGCTCTCATATATGGGTCTTCCCTGCCCCAACATGGGAACAGGAGGACAGAATTTCCACGGAATATATGAATTTATAACCATAGAGGCTATGGAGAAAAATCTGGAAATTTTGAAGAATCTCTGCCAAAAATTCTAAGGAGCATATAAGACAGGCAAAAAGGGGAATTTAAGACAGCTTCCCCTTTTGCTTTTAACAGAAAATCCACTCTTTATTTTTAAATTATACTCGCTTTAACAAAAGATTCACAGGAGTTTAAAATAAAAAACAACAAAACAAGTCTCAAAGCTGTTATTATAATATTGCAGATTAGCTTGTTATTTTCTGCTGGTTTATACTCTCTGAGAGAAGAGATAACTAACACTTTTTCATTTTCACGGTGCATATTATGCACCCATGCTCCTTTCTTTAAAAGTCTGCCCTTCTTGTTGGGGCAGGCTTTTTTATTCCTGCATAAATTCTAAAAGCATAAGCTCATCTGTGCAAGCAGGCTGCATATTAAATAAATAGGGACCTTATAAAAATTCTCAAACAAAAAAGCCCCCGAAAGGGAGCTTTTTCTATTTAAAAAATGAATGTTACTTAACCATTCCGGCAACCTCGGAAGCAAAATCGTCCTGCTTCTTCTCGATGCCCTCGCCCTTTTCAAAGCGAACAAAGGAAACAATGCTGATATTTCCGCAAAGCTTCTTTGCAACCTCTTCTGTGTGCTTGGAAACTGTCATTGAGCCGTCCTTTACAAAGGGCTGCTCCAAAAGGCAGGAATCCTGATAGAACTTCTTGTTGAGTCTGCCCTCTACCATCTTAACCAGAACATTTTCAGGCTTGTTGGCGTTCTTGGGGTCCTCCTTTGCCTGTGCAACCAGAATTTCTCTCTCGCGCTCAACTATATCGGCAGGCACATCCTCCTTGCAGAGATATGCAGGGTTGAGAGCTGCAACCTGCATTGCAACATCCTTTGCATATTCCTCAAAGCCTTCCTTGGATGCACAGTCTGTATCAAACTTGACAATAACACCGATCTTTCCGCCTGCGTGAACATAGGAAACAAGGTCGCCCTCCAATCTCTGGAAGCGTCTGATTGTCATGTTCTCGCCGATTGTAAGAATCTTATCGTTAAGCTCCTCCTTAACTGTCCAGCTGCCTATCTTGGAAGCTAAAAGAGCCTCGACATCACAAGGATTCTCCTTTATAACAATATCTGCACAGGCATTTACAAAGTCAATAAAGGTCTGATTCTTGGCAACAAAGTCTGTCTCGGAGTTAACCTCGATAACAGCGCCTACTTTTCCCTCAACCTTAGCAACTACAAGTCCGTCGGCAGCAATTCTTCCTGCCTTCTTTGTAGCAGCGGCAAGGCCCTTCTCCCTCAGGATTTCGCAAGCCTTGTCAAAATCGCCGTCAGCCTCTGTGAGAGCCTTCTTGCAGTCCATCATACCGCAGCTGGTTCTCTCTCTTAAAGCAGATACGTCTTTTGCAGTAAAATTAGCCATTTTTATCCCTCTCCTTAGCAGTAGTAATTTATATTATTCCTCAACCTTAGCTTCTTCTTCAGCTGCGGGAGCATCAACACCCTGTCTGCCCTCCATAACTGCGTCAGCCATAGCTCCGGCAATGAGCTTTACAGCTCTGATAGCATCGTCATTTCCGGGAATTACATAGTCGATTTCATCAGGATCGCAGTTGGTGTCAACAATGGCTACAATTGGAATATTGAGCTTCTTTGCCTCGGCAACGGCAATTCTTTCCTTTCTGGGGTCAACAATGAACATTGCTCCGGGAAGCCTCTTCATATCCTTGATTCCGCCCATGAACTTCTCAAGCTTTTCAATTTCCAGATTGAGCTTGGCAACCTCCTTCTTTGTGAGACGATCAAATGTGCCGTCCTCCTCCATCTTGTGAAGCTGCTCTAATCTTGCAATTCTTCTTGTGATGGTCTTGAAGTTTGTCATCATGCCGCCTAACCATCTGGCGTTTACATAGGGAATTCCGGCTCTTTCAGCCTCTTCCTTGATGGAATCTCCTGCCTGCTTCTTTGTTCCTACAAAAAGGATCTCCTCGCCGTTGGCAGAAAGATCTCTTACAAAGTTGTAAGCGTCATCGAGCATCTTAACTGTCTTTTGAAGGTCGATGATATAGATTCCGTTTCTCTCTGTGAAGATATAGGGAGCCATTTTGGGGTTCCATCTTCTTGTCTGGTGTCCGAAGTGAACACCTGCTTCCAATAACTGTTTCATTGATACTACGCTCATTTTATTTCCTCCTTGGTTATAACCTCCGCTGTGCAGGCAATTTTCTGCCCCTTAAAACGGAAATGAGCTTTCCGCCACCACATAGGACAAAATACACAGCGTGTGGATTTGCCGTATTATGATAACATAACATAACTTTAAATGCAAGTGTTTTTTTATATTTTTTCGCTTAAATAAAGGCTTTTTTGGATATTTATATTAAAACAGCCCATATTTTTGCAATCGGATTAAATTTGATTCTGCATATACAGTAATAATTTTATTTTCTCTAAGCTTTCAACATAAATTCAAAATTGTGTTGAAAACCTATCTTAAGATATTCTTTTCTTCTCCAAGCAATTATTTAGATTATATGCAGCAAGAAATCAAAGCACAGCGGGAGCTTCTTCAAACCAGGTTTGCACTGAATTTTCTTCATTATAGTTTTCTGTCCGTGCAATTTTGAATAAATAATACTCTGTTTTGCTAAAGGGGAGAATCTCATATTCCATACCGTCTTTTAAGTACGCAATATCATAATCATAACCACAGTCGGATATACGTATTTTATTTGAAAGATAACAGCTGTCCCCTTCTGTTGCTATGGATAACTTGGTTTTTCCATTATAAAGGCTTTTTAATTCCGGTCTTTCCCCCGATTCTGTTTCATCATTTGGCGACGGAATATATCCCTTGATTTAACAGCTGACAGTATGCTTTTTCCCGTCGGGAGCATATTTTACAAAAATGAAAAATCTCCCTGTCAAATCGGCAGAAAATCTTTCACAATTAAGATGCTGCACTTCATATTAAACAGGCTTTTCATCAATAAAAATCTGAATTTCGCCCAAAGGTGTCAAAAGCTTGCTATGTTCTGTATAAACTGCCCCCAATCAGAAATTTTTAAATTTGATATTTTAATTTTAGTACAAATCCAATTCATTAAAACACTTTATTCTAATAAATTGGAATCTTCTAAAAAATCAACGCACTTATCATGCAGCTGAATATCGGAATTTATTATTTCCTCTGTTTCGGAATTTATAATATTGCATTTTGGCAAATTTCCGCCGTATCCGTCTAACAATTCCATAATTTTGTAAATAACATCGTATGTAACATCTTTTAGAAGCTCTTCTGTGCTGCGATATTTATTTTCCTTGCTCAATGCAACATTTGTACAACATTTTTGTATATCTGACAGCTCTTTGAAAAAAGTAATCTGCTGATTTGTCATAGCAATCCCCCCTCATTTGATATGATGCTTTACTGTTATTTTACAACATTTATCACCTGCTGCACCAAAAATTTCAACAAAAAGCTCCCCTGTAAAGAAGAGCTTTTATATTAGAGTAAGCTATTGTTTGCGCTAAGTTATCTTTTTATTTGCCGGGTTGGATTTAAGGGGCAGCCCTTACGATATTTTTTGCTCGCTTGCACTTTGCTTAAATACCACACTCCCTATCAGGGAGGGCTTTTATCTATGTTAAATAGAGATAAAAGAAAGATAGCCCCTCTTGCTTTGCAAATTCTTGTTTTTTTAAATTTTGCAGGAATAAAAGTTATGCTAAAGGCTTTTTTTCTTGTGCGAATTTAAGTTCTTTGCAAGCTTTCTTTCAAGAAAGCGACGCAGGCACTAAGGTTTTGCAGAAAGCTTTCTTTCCTGTGCGAATTTAAGTTCTTTGCCAAGCTTTCTTTCAAGAAAGCGGCGCAGGAATTAAAGTTGTGCAAAAAGCTTTTTTTCTTGTGCGAATTAAAGTTCTTTGCAAGCTTTCTTTCAAGAAAGCGGCGCAGGAATAAAAGTTGTGCTAAAGGCTTTTTTTCTTGTGCGGATTTAAGTTCTTTGCAAGCTTTCTTTCAAGAAAGCGGAGAAAGATCATCTTTGATCTTTTGTGCAAGTGAGAGAAGGTTTTTTCTTTCGTTGGGAATGTTGTTCTCGCAGGCCTCGATTGTGACACGCTTTAAAATTTTGCCCACCATAGGGCCTTTGGGCACTCCCATAGACATGATATCCCTGCCGTTTATTTTAAGATCCTTTTGGGAGAGTATGGGCTGCTCCTTTAAAATCCGACGGAACCTCTCTTCCATATCGGTATAATATCTGCACCTCTCCTGCGCAATATTCTCCCTTTTTCCGGAGGAATCGGCTCTGAAAATTTTGATAAGGTCGGCAACAGTTTCGCTTCCGTATTTCAATATCATTCTTTTGATATTTTCATCTGTGTTTTCTGCCACCATGTTGTGAAGCCTTACAAGACGGATAACACGATTCTTTAATTTTGTCGGCAGGTGAAGCTGACTTAAAATATCCTCGCACATGGCAGCTCCCACATAGGCATGTCCCTTAAAATGGCCAAAGCCGTCGGCACAGGGGGGCTTTCCCACATCATGCAGAAGCATGGTGAGCCTTAAATAATCCACATTCTCTATGTTGGAAAGGGCAACGACCGAATGTTCCCACACATCGTACATATGAAAATCCTGCCTTTGGAACACCCCATCCTCTGCACGCAATGCCGGAATTGCATTGAAAATAACCTCTTTGTATTCCATAAGCACTGTTCTTACATTTTTGCCCACAAGAAGCTGCATAACCTCTTTCATTATTCTTTCGGGGGAAAGCTTTTTTATAAGGTGGGCATTATCAAAAATTGCCCTTTTGGTTTTTTCCTCTATTGCAAAGCCATAGACCGAGGCGAGCCTGACCGCCCTTAAAATCCTTAAAGCATCCTCTTTGAATCTCTCATTGGGGCTGCCTACGGTTTTTATCATTTTGGCCTTTAAATCACGGATGCCGCCTGTTTTGTCGATTATTTCACCATTTTCCCCTATGCAGAGGGCGTTCATGGTAAAATCACGGCGCCTGAGGTCCTCATCAAGGCTTTTTATAAACCTCACCTTTTCGGGATGACGGAAATCCTTATAGCTGCCCTCACCTCTCATGGTGGTTATTTCCACCTGCCTGCCCTTATTTATAACCGTAACAGTTCCCTGGCGTATTCCGGTGAGAAGTACCTTTTTATCCTTAAAAAGCTCAATTACCTCATGGGGGGAGGCGGATGTGGTAACATCCCAATCTGTGGGCTTCATATGAAGAAGGCAGTCACGAACGGCTCCGCCCACCGCATATGCCGAATATCCCCTTTCTCTCAGTGTTTTTATAAGCTCATAGGCAAAAAAGGGAATTTTTATTCTCATGGCTGCACCTCCTTTATTTTTCAGCTATATAAATATAACATATTTATATCAATGTTATCAACTTATATTTATACATGAAATAATTTTTTCTATAAGCAAAGCCCCCGGCCATAAAAAGCCGGGGGCAAAATCTGTTTATTAGATAAGCTCGATAATAGCCATCTCAGCAGCATCGCCCTTTCGGGGACCTGTTCTGACGATTCTTGCATAACCGCCGTTCTTGTCGGCATACTTGGGAGCTATATCGTCAAAAACCTTCTTAGCAACAGTTTCCTTAGTAACAAAGGAAAATACCTGGCGCTTGGAATGTAAATCGCCGCGCTTTGCTGTTGTGATAATCTTTTCTGCCATGGACTTAACTTCCTTG
This sequence comes from Oscillospiraceae bacterium, assembly GCA_020024215.1. Classification (GTDB taxonomy): domain Bacteria; phylum Bacillota; class Clostridia; order Oscillospirales; family Ruminococcaceae; genus Yanshouia. The sequence continues at coordinate 22,292 of JAHHUC010000009.1, forward strand.
GCTCTGGTAACGGTTGTTTCAATCCTTCCGTTTTCCAGCAAGAAGGTAACCATTGCACGAAGCATAGCCATTCTGTGGTCGCTGCTTCTGCCCAGCTTTCTCTTGACTGCCATTTCTTTTCACTCCTTATATGGTGATTAGTTTAAGAATTACTACAATTACTCTTCTTCTCTCATAAGGTCAAAGCCTAAGCTCTTGAGCTTGGCAACAACCTCCTCGAGAGACTTTTTGCCCAAATTGCGGACCTTCATCATTTCCTCCGGGGACTTGTTTACCAAATCTCCCACAGTGTTGACAGAAGCTCTCTTGAGGCAGTTAAATGCCCTCACCGATAAGTCAAGCTCTTCAATTGTCATCTCAAGGGCCTTTTCCTTGCCGTTATCTTCATTCTTTTCCATGATTTCGGTAGCAAAGGTCTCGTCAGATAAGTCAACGAAGTGATTGAGTTGCCTATTGAGGATCTTGGCGGCAAGACTTACACCCTCCTTAGCGGAGATGGTTCCGTCTGTCCAAACCTCCAAAGTGAGCTTGTCATAGTCTGTGATCTGCTCAACTCTGGTGTTTTCAACAAAATAGTTTACTTTTAATACCGGTGTATAAATGCTGTCAACTGCAATAGTTCCCACAGGGGCATTTGCAAGCTCAACAACCTTGTTGCGGTCAGCAGGCACATAGCCCTGACCCTTCTGGAGGGTTATCTCCATAGAAAGATGACCGCCCTCGCTCAAAGTGGCGATGTGCATATCAGGATCGAGGATTTCCACCTCGGAATCGCAGATGATATTGCCGGCTTTGACCTCACCCTCACCTGTGGCATCAATTCTGACAGTTTTAGGGCCCTCGCCCAAAATTTTGGCTGTCAGTCCCTTGATGTTGAGGATCAGCTCGGTAACATCTTCCTTAACGCCCTCTATTGTTGAAAACTCGTGCTGAATACCGTCTATTTTCACAGACACAGGTGCCACACCGGGAAGCGATGAGAGAAGAACACGACGGAGACTGTTGCCCAAAGTTGTACCAAAACCACGGTCAAGAGGTTCTGCTACGAATTTGCCATAGCTTCCGTTTTCGTACAATTCAACCGTATCCACCTTAGGCTCGATTATTTTTACCATATTTACCCTCCCACAGCAGCTTTATGCCGCAAATAATTCGTTCCCCTGATGATAAGCACTACTTGGAGTAAAGCTCGACAACCAGTGTCTCCTGTACATCATAGTCAATATCGTCACGGGCAGGCATAGCTTCAACTGTGCCGTTAAAGTTTTCTGCATCTTTCTTGAGCCACTTGGGAACAAGCCACTTAGAATTAGTCTCAATGAGTGCCTTGAACTTTTCGCTGCTTCTGGACTTTTCTCTAATAGCGATAACGTCGCCCACCTTAACAAGGTAAGAGGGGATGTCAACCTTCTGGCCGTTTACGGTGAAGTGTCCGTGACCTACCAGCTGACGTGCTTCTCTTCTTGTGTTGGCATAGCCTAAACGGAACACCACGTTGTCAAGTCTTGTTTCCAGAATCTGAAGAAGGTTTTCACCTGTAACTCCGGGTTTTCTTTCAGCGATGAGATAGTAGTTGTAGAACTGCTTCTCCAAAACGCCGTATATGAACTTGAGCTTCTGCTTTTCGTTCAACTGCAGGCCGTATTCGGACTGCTTCTTTCTCACATTCTTCTTAGGATCCCTGTTGGTTTCCTTGTGTATGCCCATAACTGCGGGAGAGATGTTCAAGGTTTTGCATCTCTTGAGAATGGGCTGCTTATTGTTAGCCATTGCGCTACCTCCTTTAAAAAAAATTAAACGCGTCTGCGCTTGGGAGGACGACAACCATTGTGAGGAATGGGGGTAACGTCCTTGATCATTGTAACCTCAAGACCTGCAGCCTGAAGAGCTCTGATAGCAGCCTCTCTGCCGCTTCCGGGTCCCTTTACATAAACCTCAACAGTCTTAAGTCCGTGCTCCATAGCAGCCTTTGCAGCTGTTTCAGCTGCGGTCTGAGCTGCGAAGGGGGTGGATTTCTTGGAGCCTCTGAAGCCCAATCCGCCTGCGGAAGCCCATGAGAGAGCATTTCCCTGTGTGTCGGAAATAGTTACGATAGTGTTGTTAAAGGTGGACTGAATATGTGCACTACCTCTTTCAACGTTCTTGCGTTCTCTGCGGCGAACTCTTGTAGCAGCGCCCTTTTTAACCTGCTTTGCCATTATTCAATTCCCTCCCTTACTTCTTCTTGTTAGCGATGGTTCTCTTAGGTCCCTTGCGGGTTCTGGCGTTGGTCTTGGATCTTTGACCTCTTACGGGAAGACCCTTTCTGTGACGAACTCCTCTGAAGCAGCCAATTTCAACAAGGCGCTTGATATCTAAGGAAACATTGCTTCTCAAATCACCCTCAACGGTGAGATTCTTGTCGATATATTCTCTCAATAAAGCTTCCTGATCCTCAGTCAAATCCTTAACTCTTGTATCAGGATCAATGTTGGTAGCTGCGAGAATGTCATTTGCTGTTTTACGACCGATTCCGTAAATATATGTGAGTCCTAACTCAACTCTCTTTTCACGGGGTAAGTCAATACCGGCTATACGAGCCATTTATTACACCTCCATTAGTTTAGGTTGGCGTTTAGCCCTGACGCTGCTTGTGCTTGGGGTTTTCGCAGATGACCATTACACGGCCCTTGCGCTTGATAACCTTGCACTTTTCACACATAGGCTTAACAGAAGGTCTTACTTTCATCTTCCTTGTACCTCCTTTTTTACGATAAGCGGTTAACCTTTTATAATATCCTTCCGCTTAAAGGAAAAATCTAATCTTACTTACTTCTCCATGTGATTCTGCCCTTTGTAAGGTCATAGGGGGAGATTTCCACCGTAACCTTGTCACCGGGCAGTATTCTTATGAAGTTCATGCGAAGTTTTCCGGAAATATGGGCCAGAAGCTGGTGTCCGCCCTGAATTTCTACTACAAACTGCGCATTGGGAAGGGCTTCTTTAACAACGCCTTCCACTTCGATGACATCATCCTTTGCCAAAATCCGTTCCTCCTTTTGCTTCGCTTGGGTTTATGCCAAACGGGTGAGAATAATAGGTTCTGCCTTTGTGATACCGACAGAATGTTCAAAGTGAGCAGATAGGGAATTATCCGCTGTCACCACAGTCCAATCGTTGGAAAGAACCCTTACCTGCCATGAGCCCTGAGTTATCATAGGCTCGATGGCTATGCACATTCCAGGCATCAGCCTGGGTCCGTGTCCGGCTCTTCCGAAATTCGGAACCTCCGGGTCCTCATGCAGATGTCTGCCGACTCCGTGTCCGGTGTAATCTCTGACTACTCCGAATCCCCTTGAAGCGGCATATTCTTCGACAGCTGCCGAAATATCACCAATACGATTGCCGGCATAAGCCATAGCGATGCCCGCATCCAAAGCTCCCTTTGTCGCCTCAAGAAGCCTTTTTGCATCATCGCTTATCTCTTTGCAGGCAAAGGTATAAGCGGAGTCACCGGTGAAGCCATCTTTAAAGGCACCCACATCGATGGAGACTATGTCCCCCTCGTTGATTATCCTCTTTTTGGAGGGGATTCCGTGGATTACCTCTTCATTTACAGAAACGCACGCAGCGGCGGGAAAACCGCCATACCCCTTAAAGGTGGGCTTTGCGCCGGCAGAGAGTATAAACTCCTCGGCGATCCGGCTTATATCCCATGTGGATATTCCCGGTGCAATCGCCTCGCCGGCTTTATGCAAAGCCAAAGCTGTCAATTCTCCTGCTTTTTGCATAAGGAGCATTTCATGCTGATTCTTTAAATTTATCATAGAAGCTTCTCCAAAGCTGCTTTAGCTTTGTTTGTGATTTCCTCTACACTTCCGACTGCATCAATCTCAATGCAGATTCCCTTCTCCCTGTAATAATCAGAGAGCGGCTCGGTTTCAGTGTGGTAAACCCTAAGTCTTTCCAAAACAGTTTCGGGGGCGTCATCCTTTCTCTGGATGAGCCTGTCGCTGCAGATATCGCATATGCCCTCTGTTTTGGGAGGCTTTGATTCTAAGTGATAGGGCGCTCCGCAGGAAGCGCAGACCCTTCTTCCGGTCATTCTCTTTATAACGTCCTCATCTGTGACAACGAAGTTGAGAACAGCATCCACAGAATCAACCATCTTGGAAAATTCCTCTGCCTGATTGATGTTTCTGGGGAATCCGTCCAGGATAAATCCCTTTTTGCAGTCATCCTTCTTAAGCCTTTCGGCAACCATTCTGCAAACCAGCTCGTCGGGGACCAAAAGCCCCTTATCTGTATAGGATTTAAACTCCTCACCCTCAGAAGAGCCGGACCTTATGGCCTCTCTTATGATGTTGCCTGTTCCGATGATCGGAATGCTGTAAAGTCCGGAAAGAATTTCAGCCTGGGTGCCCTTGCCCGCGCCGGGCGCACCCAAAAGTATAAGCTTCATTGTGCCATCCTCCGATTTTATTCAAGGAATCCCTTGTAGTGACGCATCATCATCTGGCTTTCAAGCTCTCTTACAGTGTCGAGGGCAACTCCCACCAAAATGATGATGGATGTTCCGCCCAATGCAATGTTCATCCTGGTGATTCCGCCGATGACAATTGGCATGGTTGCGATAACGCCCAGGAAAAGTCCGCCTAAGAAGGTTGTCTTGGAGACGATTCTTGCGATGTAGTCACTTGTGGGCTTTCCGGGCCTTATGCCGGGAACAGTGCCTGAATTCTTACGAAGATTGTTGGAAATTTCAACCGGGTTATACTGTATTGCAATATAAAAATAATTGAAGCCGATAACCAGGATGAAGTAAAGTACAGCGTACCAAACGGTGTTGTACTGGAAAACGCTCAAAAACTTGCCCCAGAAGGAATCGGGGCTTATGCCTGCAAAATCTCTTATGGTAGAGGGTATTGCAAGCAGAGTTGAGGCGAAGATAACAGGGAGAACTCCGGACATATTGACCTTAATGGGCAAAAATGTGCTTTGTCCGCCATACTGCTTTCTTCCCACTATTCTCTTTGCATACTGTATGGGGATTCTTCTCTCGGCATTTGTCATGAGTATGATAAATGCGATAACAAAGAGGAAGAGAACCGCCACAAAGGGCACAGAGAAGAAATAGCCTGTGGCTCCGTCCATAGCCAGGCGGATATACTGCCACATGGTGCCTAAAACGGCAGGGCCGCGGGAAACGATACCGACAAAGAGAATCATTGAGATACCGTTGCCTATTCCCTTTTCATCTATCTTTTCGCCCAAAAACACAATCAGAAGTGAGCCTGCGGCGAAGCATGAGATGATTATTGTCCTTGCAAAGTAATATTGCCAGCCTTCAAAGGAGCGGATAGCGCCCTGAGCATTGAGCAAGGTCATATATGCAAAGGACTGTAAAAGAGCCAGAGCCAAAGTGGTATATCTGGTAATCTTGGCGATTTTTTGCCTTCCTGCTTCGCCCTCCTTGGCCAGGTTTTCCAAATATGGTATAGCCACAGTCAGAAGCTGGATGACGATTGAAGATGTGATGACAGGTGAAATTGAAAGAGCAAACAATGTGCTTCTGGAAAACGCTCCGCCGGTCATCATATCTGCGAACCCAAAAAGACCGCCTGCTGAGCCTACCATCGCTGAAAGCTTGGAAGGATCAAGAAATGGCACGGGAATTGCGGAACCGATTCTTGTGAGAACGAGAATCAAGAATGTGAACAACATCTTTTTTCTCAGATCCTCAATCTTCCAGGCATTTCTAAGGGTTTGCAGCATATTACTTCACCTCAGCCTTTCCGCCTGCCTTCTCTATCTTCTCCTTTGCTGTCTTGGAGAAAGAGGTGGCGATAACGGTAAGGCTGCGCTCTAATTCGCCTCTTCCTAAAATCTTGATACCGTCGCGGGTATTCTTGATGATACCTGCATCGGAAATAGCCTTTGCGTCAACTACGGAGCCATCCTCAAACTTGTTGAGAACGTCAACATTGATGGCAACATACTCCTTAGCGAAGATGTTGTTGAAGCCCCTCTTGGGAATACGGCGCTGCAAGGGCATCTGTCCGCCTTCAAAGCCGGGTCTTACTCCGCCGCCGGAACGGGCCTTCTGTCCCTTGTGTCCCTTGCCTGCGGTCTTTCCGTTACCGGAGCCTGCGCCTCTTCCCTTTCTGAAGCTCTTCTGAAAGGAGCCTTCAACAGGTGATAACTCATGAAGTTTCATTGTGAACTGCACCTCCTTTTTAGTCTTCAACTACCTTTACAAGATGAGAGATCTTGTTGATCTTGCCTCTTGTTGCTGCGTTGTCGGGCTGAATGGTTGTGTTGCCGATTTTGCGAAGTCCCAGAGCCTGTGCTGTTGCTATCTGGTCCTTCTTGCAGCCGGCCAAAGATCCTGTGAGGGTGATTTTTAAACTAGCCATTTATAAAACCTCCCTTATAAAATTTCTTCCACGGACTTTCCTCTGATAGCTGCAACCTCTTCTGCAGTTCTCAAAGCCTTAAGTCCGTTGATTGTTGCTGTAACAACATTTACGGGGTTGTTTGTTCTCTGGCACTTTGTTCTGATGTTCTTAACTCCGGCTGCCTCGAGCACGGCACGAACGGCGCCGCCTGCGATAACTCCGGTACCTTCAGGTGCAGGGAGCATGAGAACTCTGCCTGCTCCGAAGGAGCCTATAACCTCGTGGGGAATTGTTGTTCCCTTTAAGGAAACCTTGAACATATTCTTCTTGGCATCCTCTATTCCCTTTCTGATAGCGTCGGGAACTTCACCGGATTTGCCAATGCCAAAACCTACTTTGCCGTTGCCGTCGCCAACTACGACAAGGGCTGCAAACTTGAAGATACGTCCGCCCTTTACCGTCTTGGATACACGGTTTATGGCTACGACCTTCTCTTTAAACTCAGTCGCTGCTTCTATACGAGCCAATCGTATCCCTCCTTAGAAATTGAGTCCGCCCTCACGAGCGCCCTCTGCCAATTCTTTTACTCTTCCGTGGTAGATGTAACCGGATCTGTCGAATACTACATCCTTGATGCCCTTTTCAAGAGCTCTCTGGGCAACTGCCATACCTACCTTCTTAGCTGCTTCCTTGTTGGAGCCCTTGCCCTCAAATCCCTTGTCGAGGGAGGAAGCTGCTGCGAGAGTGACACCTGCATTGTCATCTATAATCTGAGCGTAGATGTTCTTGTCAGAACGGAAAACGCAAAGACGGGGGCACTCTGCTGTGCCATTGATCTTGTTTCTTACACGATAATGACGCTTTATTCTAGCCTTGTTGCTGTCCTGCTTCTTTACCATTTAACTGTCACTCCTTTCCTTACTTCTTGCCCTTGCCGGCCTTACCTTCCTTGCGGATGATAACCTCGTCAACATACTTGATGCCCTTGCCCTTATAAGGCTCGGGAGGTCTTTTCTCGCGTACCTTTGCCGCAAACTGACCTACAACCTGCTTATCGGGACCGGAAATAATGATTTTGTTGGGCTGGGGAACCTCGATTGTGATATTCTCGATCTCAGGCATGATAACCTGGTGGGAATAACCAACTGTGAGCACAAGGTTCTTGCCCTGCTTGGCGGCACGATAGCCGACGCCGTTTACTTCTAATTCCTTCTTAAAGCCCTCGGAAACACCTGTTACCATGTTTGATACAAGTGTTCTTGTAAGGCCGTGCAGGCTTCTCATCTGAGCTTCATCGTTGGGGCGGGAAACATTTATCACATTGCCCTCAACAGCGATGAGCATATTGCTGTCAACCTCCATGGAAAGGCTGCCCTTAGGGCCCTTAACGGAAACTACGCTGCCATCAACCCTTACTTCAACTCCGGACGGAATGGTGATGGGCTTTCTACCGATTCTAGACAATATTTAGCCCTCCCTTACCAGATGAAGGCGAGCACTTCGCCGCCAACGTTCTGTTTTCTGGCTTCCTTGTCGGTCATAACTCCCTTGGAGGTGGAGAGGATGGCTATGCCTAAGCCCCTCATAACCTTGGGCATATCTTCACAGTTTGTGTAGATTCTAAGACCGGGCTTGGAAACTCTTCTCAATCCTGTTATAACAGGAGTCTTGCCCTCACCATATTTGAGGGTAATGGTGATGATACCCTGCTTGCCGTCTTCCTTGACGGTATAGCCCTTTATATATCCCTCATCCGCAAGAATCTTGACAATGGACTTCTTTAAGTTGGAAGCGGGAACATCGACCGTTTCGTGATGAGCAGTTGACGCATTTCTTATGCGTGTCAACAAATCAGCGATGGTATCGGTGATATGCATATCTAATGTCCTCCTTACTTTTACCAGCTTGCCTTGCGCACGCCGGGGATCTGTCCTTTATAAGCTAACTCTCTGAAGCAGATACGGCAGATTCCGTACTTTCTCAAATAGCTGTGGGGTCTTCCGCAGATTTTGCATCTGTTGTATTCTCTTGTGGAGAATTTTGCAGGGCGGCTCTGCTTAACCTTCATACTTGTCTTTGCCATGCTTGTTCTCCTCTCTACTTAGCAAACGGAAGGCCGAGAAGTGTCAAAAGCTCTTTGGCTTCCTCGTCTGTGTTTGCGGTTGTTACGAAGGAAATGTCCATTCCTCTTATCTTGTCTATCTTGTCATATTCGATTTCAGGGAACATAAGCTGCTCCTTTAAGCCGAATGTAAAGTTGCCTCTTCCGTCAAAGCCCTTAGGGGAAATTCCCTTAAAGTCACGAACACGGGGCAGAGCGATGTTGAAGAGCCTGTCAACAAACTCATACATTCTCTCGCCTCTCAAGGTAACCTTGCAGCCTACAACCGAGCCTTCACGGAGCTTGAAGTTTGCAACAGACTTCTTTGCTCTGCACTCAATTGCGCGCTGTCCGGTAATTTTCCCTAAGTCGTTTACAATGGCCTCAACTATCTTGGAATTATCTCTGGCCTCGCCGTCTGCAACGTTGATAACAACCTTCTCAAGCTTGGGAATCTGCATTACGCTCTTATAGCCGAACTTGTTCATAAGCTGGCCGGCGATGGTAGAGTTGTAAATTTCTTTCAATCTTGCCAATTCAACACATCCTCCTATTCCTTATCGCTGAATGTTGCGCCGCACTTCTTGCAGCAGCGTACCTTTGTGCCGTCAGAGAGAATCTTGTGAGCAAGTCTGGTGGGCTTTGCGCAGGAAGGGCAAACCACCATAACCTTGGAGGCATACATGGCACCTTCTGCCTTGACAATTCCGCCTGCTTCGCCCTGACGGCGAGGCTTAACGTGCTTTGTCACCATATTGATGCCTTCAACAATGACCTTTTTCTCCTTGGGAGAAGTCTCCAGCACCTTGCCCTGCTTGCCCTTATCCTTTCCGGACAGTACGACTATGGTATCATCTTTTCTTACATGAAGCTTATTCATTATCGTACACCTTCCTTTACAGAACCTCGGGAGCGAGGCTTAAAATTTTAAGAAAATCTCTTTCGCGCAGTTCTCTTGCAACCGGTCCGAAGATACGGGTTCCCTTGGGGGACTTATCTTCCTTGACAATAACTGCTGCGTTTTCATCGAACCTGATGTAGGTTCCGTCATTTCTTCTTATAGGAGCGGCTGTTCTTACGATGACAGCCTTTACAACGTCGCCCTTCTTTACAGCGCCGCCGGGGGCAGCCTTCTTTACAGAAGCAACAACAATGTCGCCCACTCCTGCATATCTTCTTCTTGTACCGCCTAATACTCTGATGCACATAAGCTCCTTGGCGCCTGTGTTGTCGGCAACCTTCATGCGTGTCTGCATCTGAACCATAAGTGGTATCCTCCTTTCAAAAAAGCGATCCTGCCGGGGCCATGCTTTTTTTATTTGACCGCTGCCGGAAAAAATTCCGGCGCTCAGGATCACACACCGAAAGAAATATTACTTAGCTCTTTCGATGATTTCAACAACTCTCCAGTGCTTATCCTTAGAGAGCTTTCTTGTCTCCATGCAGAGAACCTTGTCACCTGCACGGCAGGCATTTTCAGCGTCATGTGCCTTAAACTTTACTGTGCGCTTGATGATCTTCTTGTAAAGGGGATGGCGAACGCTGTCCTTAACTGCAACAACGACGGTCTTATCCATCTTATCGGAAACAACAACGCCGGTGATGGTTTTTCTTAAATTTCTGTCGCTCACGATTTATCCTCCTCTACTTATTTTCTGCAGCTTTTTCACCCAGAAGCGTCTTAACTCTTGCAATATCCTTGCGGACAGCAACAAGACGGAGGGGATTTTCAAGCTGGTTTACAGTATGCTGAAAGCGAAGGTTAAAAAGCTCTTCCTTTAAATCAGCAAGCTTCTGGTTAAGCTCGTTGACGCTTAACTCTCTTAATTCTTTAGCCTTCATTAGCCTTCAACCTCCTCTGTGGCAACTTCCTTTTTGATGAACTTGCACTTGCAGGGAAGCTTATACATAGCAAGACGCATAGCCTCTCTGGCAAGCTCCTCAGATACGCCGCCTATCTCAAAGAGTACTCTGCCGGGCTTAACTACTGCTACCCAGTACTCAGGTGAACCCTTTCCGGAGCCCATACGAGTCTCAGCGGGCTTTTCTGTAACGGGCTTGTCGGGGAATATCTTTATCCAAACCTGACCGCCTCTTTTGATATAACGTGTCATGGCAATACGGGCTGCCTCGATCTGATTGGATGTTATCCAGCAGGGCTCCAAAGCCTGAAGGCCGAAATCTCCGTTGGAAACAAAGTTTCCTCTGAGAGCCTTGCCCTTCATTCTGCCCCTGTGAACACGTCTGAACTTAACTCTCTTTGGCAGAAGCATTATCTGTTGCCTCCTTCCTTGCGGGAATCATTTCTTTCTCTTCTGGGCTTTTTAACCTCGCCCAGAACCTCTCCTGCGTAAACCCAAACCTTTACGCCCAGCTTTCCGTAGGTTGTGTCAGCCTCGGCAAAGCCGTAGTCGATGTCGGCTCTTATTGTCTGGAGGGGAATTGTTCCTTCGTGGTATCTCTCTGTTCTTGCAATTTCGGCTCCGCCTACACGGCCGGAAACCTGAACCTTGATGCCCATAGCTCCCATTCTCATGGCGCGGCCTATTGCCTGCTTCATGGCTCTTCTGAAGGACACTCTGTCAACCAGCTGTGCTGCAATGGATTCTGCAACCAGCTGTGCGTTCTTTTCAACCTGCTTAACCTCGATAACATTTACAAAGACATTAAGCTTCTTGTCCTTGTTCTTGTTGATGAGCTTTTCGCAGTCTGCTCTTAACTTTTCAATTTCGGCGCCGCCTTTTCCGATAACAACGCCGGGACGAGCGCAGTGGATGTGAATTCTAACCTTTTCGGCGTCTCTCTCAATTTCAATTTTGGGAACGCCTGCGTCATAAAGACGCTTCTTGAGATAATTTCTCAGCTGGTAATCTTCAACAAGGATATCACCGAAAGCGTTATCCTTGGCAAACCAGCGGGAATCCCAGTTCTTGATTACGCCTACGCGCAGTCCGTGGGGATTTACTTTCTGGCCCATTTAGTTTACCTCCTCTTTCGGATTAATTCTCTAACTCTCTAACCACCATAGTGATATGTGAGGTTCTCTTGTTGATTCTGTATGCTCTGCCCTGAGCTCTGGGCATGATTCTCTTCATTACCATACCGGGTGTTACAAAGCACTCAGATACATAAAGATGATTCTTGTTCATGCTGTGGTTGTTCTCCGCATTGGCCATTGCGCTCTTTAAGAGCTTTGCAACAGGCTCGCTTGCAGACTTGGGAGTGTTCTCAAGAATTGCTAATGCAACATCTGCAGGCTTGTTTCTGATAAGATCTAAAACGATCTGCACCTTGCGGGGAGCAATACGCACACCTCTAAGATATGCTCTGGCTTCCATCTAGATTTCCTCCTTCTTCCGACCGGCTAGTTTCCGGTCTTTTTGCTTCCTGCGTGTCCTCTGAAGGTTCTGGTGGGGGCAAACTCTCCCAGCTTGTGACCTACCATGTCCTCGGTTACATACACAGGAACATGCTTTCTTCCGTCGTGAACAGCAATTGTGTGTCCAACAAAATCAGGGAAGATTGTAGAGGAACGGCTCCATGTCTTTAAAACACGCTTTTCATCAGAGGCGTTCATTGCCTTGATTCTTTCAAGGAGCTTCTCGTGGACGAAAGGTCCTTTTTTAATACTTCTGCCCATATTCTAAAACGCCTCCTTACTTATCATTTCTTCTCTTAACAATATACTTGTTAGAGCTCTTTTTCTTATTTCTGGTCTTATAACCGAGAGCGGGCTTGCCCCAGGGTGTAACAGGTCCGGGATGACCGATGGGGGACTTGCCCTCACCACCGCCGTGGGGGTGGTCGCAGGGGTTCATAACAGAGCCTCTTACAGTGGGTCTTATTCCCATGTGGCGTGTTCTTCCTGCCTTGCCCAAAGCAACATTCTCATGGTCGATGTTTGAAACCTGACCGATTGTTGCCATGCAGGTGTCGGGAACATTTCTAAGCTCTCCGGAGGGAAGTCTTAAAAGCGCCATGTTGTTTTCCTTTGCCATAAGCTGAGCCATAACTCCGGCTGCTCTTACAAGCTGTGCGCCCTTTCCGGGATAAAGCTCAACATTGTGAACAAAGGTACCTGTGGGGATGTTCTTGAGCATGAGAGCGTTTCCAACCTTGATGTCAACGCCTTCGCCGCTCATGATAACATCGCCGACTTTAAGCTCGTTGGGGGCGATGATGTATCTCTTCTCGCCGCTTTCATACTGAACAAGAGCGATGAATGCGGAACGATTGGGATCATACTCGATTGTCTTTACTGTTGCGGGGATACCGTTCATATCTCTCTTCCAGTCAATGATACGGTACTTTCTTCTATTGCCGCCGCCGTGGTGACGAACGGTTATCTTGCCGGTGTTGTTTCTGCCTGCTGTCTTTTTGATGACAGCCAAGAGGCTCTTCTCGGGAGCAACCTTGGAGAGAACGGAGTAGTCGGTTGTGGACATATCACGTCTTCCGGCAGTAGTCGGCTTGTAAAATTTAATTGCCATATTGACCTTTCACTCCTCATAATCGTTTAGCGGGGTTATGAGCACCCCATACATTTTTTATTTATTACATCATGCTTTCAAAGAATTCTATCTTCTTGGAATCGGGCTTGATTGTTACAATGGCCTTCTTCCAGCTTCTTCTCTGACCGCTTGTTCTGCCCATCACCTTAACCTTGCCTGTTACGTGCATGGTGTTGACGGACTTTACCTTTGTGCCTGCAAAAAGCTTTTCAACAGCTTCTGCAATCTCTATCTTGTTGGCATCCTTTGCAACTTCAAAGGTGTATCTGCCGTTCATGATACCGCTCATAGAACGCTCTGTGATGATAGGTCTTATAATAATATCCTGTGCGAGTTTCATTAAGCGTACACCTCCTCAATCTTAGATAAAGCATCCTTTGAGAGGATGAGCTTCTGATTGTTTATAATATCGTAAACATTGATGGTGTTGGGAAGAGCTGTCACAACTCCGGGCACGTTGGAAGCAGAGCCTATCAAAAACTCGTTCTTCTCGCCGTTTACAATGAGTGCCTTTCTGTCAGCTCCCAAAGCCTTGAGCATGTTGACAACATTCTTTGTCTTATAGCTGTCGAACTTGAATTCGTCAACCACGATGAGGTTTTCCTCCAGCACCTTGGAAGATAAAGCGGACTTTAATGCAAGTCTCTTAACCTTCTTGTTCAGTGAGAAGGAGTAATCTCTGGGCTTGGGGCCTAAAGCTACACCGCCGTGATACCACTGGGGAGCTCTGATGGAGCCCTGACGTGCATGGCCTGTGCCCTTCTGTCTCCAGGGCTTTCTTCCGCCGCCTCTTACCTCAGCTCTTGTGAGGGTGGACTGTGTGCCCTGTCTCTGGTTGGCAAGATACTGTCTGACCACTGCATGAACAGCAGCGGCATTGGGCTCTATTGCGAAGATTGCATCAGAAAGTGTAACCTCTCCAACCTTCTCGCCCTGCATATTTAATACGTTAACGTTAGCCATTCTTTATTCCTCCTTCCATTAAGCCTTTTCGCACTTAACGGCATTGGTGATGCAAACGATTCCGCCGCGAGGTCCGGGGATAGCACCCTTTAATGCAATGAGATTGTTTTCGGCATCAACCTTTACAATGTCAAGGTTCTGCACGGTAACTCTCTCGCTTCCCATGTGTCCTGCCATCTTCTTGCCCTTCATTATCTTGGAGGGGTCGGAGTTAGCTCCCAGGGAGCCTGCCTGACGGGCAACGGGGCCTGTGCCGTGTGTTGCCTTGAGGGAGTGAGAGCCGAATCTCTTGATGGGGCCTGCTGTTCCCTTACCTTTGCTGGTTCCGGCAACATCCACCTTATCTCCGACAGAAAATACGTCAGCCTTGATGATGTCACCTACGTTCACACCCTCTGTGGAGGAGAGTCTGAACTCTCTTAATTCCTTCTTGCATGCTACATCGCTCTTTGAAAAGTGGCCCTTCATAGCCTTGTTGACGTGCTTGTCCGAAACCTCGCCGAAACCGATCTGCACGGATTCATATCCGTCGTTTTCGATTGTCTTCTTCATTACGACAACGCAGGGACCTGCTTCAACAACTGTTACAGGAATGAAGTTACCGTTTTCATCGAAGATCTGTGTCATGCCCAATTTTTTTCCGATGATTGCTTTCTGCATTTGTGTTTTCCTCCTTTGGTTATTGGTTGGCAGAAGCCAACATTACCTTTGCTCGCCTGTTCTCAAGCTTAGAGCTTTATCTCTATCTCAACTCCGGCGGGCAGCTCAAGACCTGTCAAAGCTTCAACAGTTTTGTTGGAAGGTCTTAATATATCGATAAGACGCTTGTGAGTTCTGGACTCAAACTGCTCACGGCTGTCCTTATACTTGTGAACAGCTCTGAGGATTGTAACCACTTCCTTCTCTGTGGGAAGGGGAATGGGTCCGCTCACCTTAGCACCTGTGCGCCTTGCGGTTTCCACAATCTTTTCAGCCGCCTGATCCACAACCTGATGCTCATAGCCTCTTACACGAATTCTGATTTTTTCCTTGACTGCCATTTCATCGCCTCCTAATAATTTTTTGTGATTTTCTTCGGCGACAAACCCAAAAGGCACAAAGCCTTTATTTTACTCAATCCACTGTGCCGTGTGTTTTGCAAATTGCCCGTAAAAAATCCGGTCAACCGAAAATTTTCGGTCAGCCGGGAACACGACACAATCACTTAACACTTAAGAGCCACATTGAAATTGCTTCATAAGTGGTTCAAAGCGGGTTCGCCCGGTTTAAAATCGGACATACTCCGTGGAAATTCCCCGCCAGACGGCGGCCACCTCCCACATCAACGCATATCGGTAGCAGTCACGCTCGATTATAATAGCATGAGGCGGTGCAAATTGCAAGTACTTTTTAAAAAAAATCTACAAATCTATGAGATTTTTTTCTCTCTTTAGCACAAAGCCTCTTACAAGCTGTCGGCAAAAGCTGTTTTTTGTTCATTTTCAACATAAAACCGAGCTGCATACAGACCTTAAAGCAAGCTTAAACGGCTGTAATATCGGCTTTTATATTTTTTCTTCTGCCGGCTTACCGTCATGATTTTTATTTGAGCGTGTTTTTTATTATAACTTATGAATTTGATATTTGCAATAAAAATTTTTAAGAATGTCAACATTTATCAGAAAAAGCCTTGCAGGGCAAACAGCCGCTTGGCAGAATATGAGGACAGACCTGCATTTTATGCCTTTCTTTCATACAATATATAAAGCTTTGTTTTGTTCGCTCCGCCGATGCCGAAAAACAGGGCTGAAAATATTCTGCCCCAAAAATAATAGTGGGAATCATATTTTAAAACACGGCAGGAGGGATTATTTTTCTCCCATTGGCTCAAAAGCTTCTCCTCCTCCTTTTTAAAGCAGGAAAAGCTATCCACTATGTCGATGCCGTAAATTTCCCCCTCTCCCTTTCTCTGATTGTAAAAAACGGCTATGCTTTTTAATTTGGCTGTGGGCACAAAGAGAGAAAGGGTATCTGCCGTAGAAAAGCTGCAATCTATACCATAAATGCCTTGGGCATTAAGCAGCCAGTAATTTATCCTGCCTATAAATTCAGCCTCGGTCATTCTTTTATCCCTCTGAAAAATGAAAAAGCCGGCGTTTTTCTTTTCTCTGTCACAATAGGGACAAAAATCCATGCTGCCGGGAATTTTTCCGCCGCAATAGACACACTTGGAGCTGCTGTTGGGGTTATTCTGCAATATAAAGGGCGGAAGCGGAAAGCCTTCCTTTGCAGACAGATACTTTGTTCCGCTTTTAAAGGAAAGTGAACCGTTCTCATTCACATATTTATATGTGAATACACCCACATAAACAAGCAGCCAGAATATAAAAAATTTGAGCACTCCTATTAAAAAGCCTGCCAAAACACAACTCCCCTTTTGATAATACAACAGTTTAAACAATTATATTATCAATATAATCGGTAAGTCAAGAAAAACATGGGTTTGACTTCTGATATGACCTATTTAATTATTGCTGCACATTTTTCTTTAAAGACTTAAAAAATGCCAAAGGGATAAAAACTGCGGCTTACATCTTTTGCTGTAAATTGCCCTTGTTTAAAGCTTTTGACCTCTTTTGCACTTTTGCCCATATAAATAAAAACAGCCCATCTTCTGATTAGGAATTGAGCTGTTGATAAATTTTAAATTTTAAACAGCACAGGAATTAGAATGTAGATTTAAATGCAAAATGTCAATTTCTAAAACACGCAGCAATTAAATTTGTGCCAAAAGCTTTTTTACCTGTGCGGATTTAAATTCTTTGCCAAGATATCTTTAGAAAGCGGAAGAAAGCGGGGGCTGCGCCAAAAGATTCTTAGATTTTCCTATGCAGGATATCAATTTTCCTTAAATAGCGCCTCTTGCTGTCAACCAAATTTTTACGCACGGCTAAAGCCATACTTAAAATTTAAAGACAGCTGCGCCAAAAGATTCTCCCTTTTTCTGCCGCAGGCAGCGGGAAAATCTTTTGCAAAAATTAAGCTTAACCTAAATGTGCTTATCACGACAAAATGTCAAGCTTTAACATACGCAGGAATTAAAGTTGTGCAAAAAGCTTTTTTACCTGTGCGGATTTAAATTCTTTGCCAAGCTTTCTTTCAAGAAAGCGGAGGGGGTTAGGAGAGTGACATTTTTATATCTTCCCAAAGTGTGTTTATAAGGTCAAGCTTTTGCTGGGGGAGATCGCGGTAGGCATATTTGTTGTAAAGCTCAAAAAAGTTGTCCATAGGGGGATAGAGAACCTCCATAGCCTCCTTGCCCATACCCTCTATGTAGCCCTCGTCCTCATAGACAAGTCTGTTGGGAGAGGCATAATTTATATATTGAGCGTTGGCGACGGCAATTTCCTTTGAGAGCATGAAGTTTATAAATATTTCTGCCAGCTCCTTGTTCTGTGCGTTGGCAGGTATGCAGATGTTGTCCACAAAGAAGTGGGTTCTTTCAGGATAGTAGAAGCGCAGATCCACATTTTCTGCCTGATCTGCTCTCATGGTGATGAAGTCCCCGGCATAATAGGAGGCAAGGGAGGCTTCGCCGGATTCCATCATGTTGTAGATTTCGTCCATCACAAGGCTCTTTATAAGTCCCTTCTGCTCTTTAAGTGCCTGTGCAGCCTTTTCCCAATCCTCATCCAAGGGGGAATTTACATCCAGGCCCAGCTTATACATAGCTGTGGAAAGGGCGTATCTGGGAATGTTATACTGGAGTATTCTGCCGGAATATTTTTCATTCCACATCACATCCCAGCTGCCCACATCCTGCTCATCCACCACATTGGCATCATAGATTATTCCTGACATACCATATGTATAGGGGACAGAGTAGGTGCTTTCGGGGTCAAAATAGAGCTTCTTGAATTCTTCTCCTATATATTGGGCATTGGGTATATTTTCATAATTGAGAGGATGGAGCATATTTTCCTTTGCCATGCGCTCAACCATATAATCTGTGGGGAATATAACATCATAGTTTACTGCCCCTTCGGAAATTCGGTTGTACATATTTTCATTTGAGGTTATGGTGCTGTAATTTACCTTTACCTCCTTGTTGTAGGTTTGCTTATACCATTTTTCAAATTCGGCAATGGTGTCAACTGTGCCCTCGCTGCCGTCGGAAATATATTCTCCCCAGTTGTGAACATTGAGCGTCAGCACCTCATTCTTTCCGCAGCCTGAAAGCAGAAGGGAAAGGGCCGATGAAAGCGCCAAAAAAAGCGATATGATTTTCTTTTTCATTTGTTTTTTCCTCCGATAAAATAAATTTTTCGCCTGTGTGGGCGTTAAAAAAATTGGGGGAAGCCGGCGCTTTAAAACAAAAAAAGCGGCATGCCAAAAAGCACACCGCCTAGATTAACGCAATTTCAGGTTGAGCTGCTTGATGAAAGAAGAATTTTCACAAGAGCTGCACACAATCGCAATGGGATCAGAGTCTATATAGCAAAGATTACTTTTACTACTCTTATTGACCA
>JAHHUC010000090.1 GCA_020024215.1 Oscillospiraceae bacterium
TGAAACAGAATATACAAAAGAATACTTATAATTTCGCTATCTCACTGCTACAATATGAAAGGGGTTGAGTATGTCGCCTCATAACTACACCATAACTTAAAGCAAAAGACCAGCCTTAATTGGCTGACCTTTTTATACGCCCTTCTCTAAAACTACCTTTATCATTTCAAGCACAAGATTTTGCATACTTGGTGAAGCCTTCTTCCAAAGAGCATCCACGTCTTGAATTGTGCTGAGTTCATTCTCGCTCAGTTCATCTTGTAAGAGATAGTCTGGCGGGTAAGGTGCAAAGCTTAAAGTATGCCGTTCAGGATTTAGTATATGGCTAACCATTTTGCGTGATTGAAAAGCTTATATTTATATGATAATATGAATTTGAGTCAAGTGATTTAATAATTTTGAGGATAGCTGATAATGAAATCTGCCATAACCTAAAATGAGGGGAAAAACTATGATTTGTGAAGACACAGATCTTTGTGTTACGAGCGACAGTCCAATGTTAAGAGATCGGACAATCTACAAATTATATTTGATTAAGGAAAGAGGAAAAAATACAATAGAAGAAATTAGAGCAACATCTCGAATGTGTGGCTTCAATTATATAGAAGCATCAAAAAAATTGAAAGCAGAACAGCAATTTCTGTTATCTGAAGGAGATGCATTGAAAATAATTTCTTGTTTTGATGTATGTTACAAGGTGATTCCTCCGTACCCACATACTAAGTAGGGTATACTATGATGAATATACACAATGAACATGATGAAGCCGTTTTGACGGCGTGTAAAAAATTTGATGAAATACATTCTAATAATGACGAGCCAAAATGGTTAAAATATTGTATGTCATTGAATATCACGAAAAATGAACATAAAAATTGGGTCGTAAAATTTCTTATTTTCCCAAAACCAATACTAAAAGATAACCAATATTGGGATTGGCAAGATGATGGTATACCATTATTGGTTGAAATTGATCCTCAAACAAATAAAAAATCAATCGTTATATGCGGAGGAGAGCCTATCCCTCCGGTAGTTTTGTTTGAAGTTGAAATTGATATAAATAAAAATAGTGTAACTGTACTTAGAGATACTAATCTTAATCAATTAGATGGTAGCAGATATGAAATCAATAAACGATAACCAGAGGATCGTTATGGATAATACAGTATGTGACAAAAGCGGTCATGCACCCCGGCATGACCGCTTTTTTATGCCCTTTTCATGCTGAATCATCCTCTTTTGGGGTGCATTGCTTTCCGCTTCCAATCTTGTATGCTGCGGTGGCGGTGCTGTTTTTCTTAAAAAATCCCGACACAACAAGAACAGAGCTTCCCATACAGATCTCTGTCACGCAGTCATGGCGGCGGTCGGTGTGCCGTGGCTCATTTTTAGGATCATCAATTTTGAATTTGCTCCCATTCCTTTCTCCAAACAGGAACAATTTTGTCATCATCAACAATGCGAAACCGAGGATCATTTAAGTTAAGAATCATATTTTTTCGGTTGCTATATATGGATGGACTTAAATAAAACGGACCATAGTGTTTTTCATCTAATGGGTAAAAGTTTTCTTTTATTGCTTCTTCAAATTCAAAGTAAAGTTTATCTCCAAAGGGATTATTTGCTCCAAGCGCACTGCTCATATTGATTATTTTTTTCTCTCTGTCGTAAAAATCATCTATGGACAGGCAGAAAAACATACGGCTGACTTCATCATATACCCAAATTTGACGGATACTTACAGTATGTCCATCTGTATTTTCAAGTGCTTTTGCCGAATAAAATACATTCTGCGTATGGGTAGCTCTGCCTTGATGAATAGTTTCAACATACTTGATTTTATACTTCAATTCTAATTCTGAGAGAATTTGCACTAAATCGGATATAGATGTAAAAAATTTAATTTTCAACCTAGGGGATAGGTAACATTCCTGATTCTTCCCTTGCTGTAAATACCAAGTGTCAATGTCTATGGGAATGTGCTTGTCAGAGTCATCAAAGCACCATGCAGGAGCCGGAAAGTTACAATCATTCTGAACAAAAAGGTATTCATTCCTATGAGCATATACATCAGGATCAATATAACAATAACCTGATTTGACAAAACGCTTCACAAAGAAACTCTTTATATTTTTATAAAGTGCTCTGGGTAAAACAGCCTTATTTCCTGCTGATAAAAATAATGTTCCTTCACAAAGGACATGGTCATCTTTTAAATATACAGGGGGACCGCTGAACCTAAGAGAAATGGGAGTATTTGTTTCAACAGAAGTGTCATCCGGTGTATATATCCAAAAAAATTGCGTCCCAGAATATGCTTTTCCAAAATCGTAAAACTCTCGGCAAGAATTGAATGGCTTTGCAAGCAAAATATCAATTTCCGCTATTTTTGGGGGACTTCCGAAGAATGGCTCATAGATAAGAGAAGCTCCTTGTTCAATTTCAGAAAACAATTCTTTCAGCTTTTGTGGTTTGCAGTAAAAGAAAATCTCCATGTAATATCTCCTTTATTCATTTTGGGCAGACAGCTCGCAGGATAGTGTATCCGCTGTTTTTTCCTTGATTCATCAGCAAAGTCAGAGCATCTGCCCCTCTTCTTGCCTCTTTGAGGGCAACCTATTTCTTTATTTGTGCTGAATCGGTTATATCAGACGTACCACATTGCCGTTTTAGTCATAAATTGTGTGCTGTATACCACTATTTTACTCAATGTGCAGAGGCTCTTAGTTGAGCAGGTAGTTGTAGACATATTCCTGCTAGATGGGACCATCGACCACGGAACTGGATGTGCTGTTCAGGTTGTAGGTGTAAGATACCAGTCTACAATCTTTGTATACTGCCTGAATACTTTGTGATATTAAAAGTTCGCTCTGATTATAAATTTTGTCTTGCCCATAAAGCAATTTCTTCAAATGATGCGTCTGGTTTTAGTTTTCCATCCCATATAGCCTCCCAATATGGATCAGAAATAACAAACTTCGTCCATCCCACAGGGAATTCTATTTTCCTATCTGCAAAATCTTTTTTGAACGCTAGCCACGAACTATCCAGAATATCCGTTGAGTGGCAATCTGGAAATATAATATTCTCTTCATTATAATTGTGCCAATTACTTATCCGACAACTGAAAAACTTCTCTAATGAACGAATCAATTTGCTATTGTTTTCAAAATATAAGTAAAAAACGACCGATGCCTCATCACTAAATGTAATATTTCTGTCAAAGAAACTTGCACATATACGACTATCAGAAAGAATTGCTATCTCCCGTACTATCCCTGGATATTGAGGTAACAACTTTCTTTCCACATCCACTGATTTTTTCTTACTTAATTGTATATATCTTAATATTTCTTCAAAGTCCAAGTATAAAATCTTCCTTTCAAAAATCAACCAGTAATTAAGATTGCCGCCTTCATTCCATTTAAGAAATAAATGTTATAATGAGGATATATCGCATGCAATGGATTTTGTTGCACAACTTTAGGATCATGCACATAGTCAGCCATTGGATTCTTTATGTTAATTAAATCACCACGATATATCCCCTTTAAATCAGGAAATTTCGGATTAATTCGTCCAAGTGGCGGTGGTTGTATTTCTGGCATTGCATGGAGGAGCGTTCTGGCATCTTCAACCGATTTCACTGATATCGTCTGTCCAGCTCTCAGCTTTGCAATATTTTGTTCTTGAGCGCGTGTAAGTGCATCTCCTTTACTGCACTCATATCCACTCGGATCAATATAAAATACCGGATTGTTGGCACAGTGGGCATATAAGCTAAGTCCATAGCCACAATCGGAATTTATCACCCCCGGTGTCAGACACCACATGGCAGGAAAAGTGCCTAAATCTAAGGATTTCTATAAGGCTCCTCTTTGCAGCAGCACTATTGTCTCCACATGATTAGTCCTTGGGAACATATCCACAGACCTAATGGTTTTGGCTTGGAAGCCAAGCTCTTTGAAGATGGAAACGTCTCTTGCGGCGGTGGAGTGGTCACAGGAAATCATAACCACCTTTGAAGGTTCCATTTTGCATATTGTTTCGATTAGGCTTCTGTCAAGGCCCTTTCTTGGAGGATCCACTATGACGGTGTTGATTTTAAGGCCTCGTTTGGCTATTTCCTTTGCAGCTTCAGCGGCATCTGCACAGATGAATTCAGCATTATCTATCTTATTTAAAAGTGCATTTTCTTTGGCGTTTTCCACCGCTTCGGGAATTATTTCAGCTCCTATCACCATTTTGACCTTGTCTGCTATGGAAAGACCTATGGTGCCTGCTCCGCAGTAAAGATCCAGCACAATATCATCCTTTTGGGGCTGTGCCAGTTCTATTGCCTTTGAATAAAGTATCTCACAGGTGTCATGATTTACCTGCAAAAAGGCGAGGGGGGAGATGTTATAGCTGTTTCCCAAAAGCTTTTCTGTAATATAGCCTTTTCCTGAAAGCGTCACACATTTTTTCCCTAAAAGCACATTGGTATTTTCTCTGTTGATATTTAAAATGACAGATACAATATTTATGTTAAGAGCCTCAAGACGCTGTATAAGCTTATCGGCATGTGGAACAGCTGAGCCGTTGGCTATAATTGTAACCATTGTTTGACCTGTTCCAACTCCGGTGCGGATATACAGTGCCCTTAAAAGCCCTTTGTGGTGTATCTCATCATATACACTAACCTTGAAATCATTCGCCCAATCAGCAAAGGCAGCTGTGATTAAACTGAAAAATTCAGGGTGCAGAGGACAGTCCTCTATCTTAATAAGCCGATGGGAGCGCCTTGAATAAAATCCGGTAAAAATCTTTCCGTTTTCATCAATTCCCACAGGGTATATTGCTTTGTTTCGATACCTTTTTTCATCTTTTGAAGCTATGGGTTCGGATTTTTCCGGTTCGGTTTTACCAATCCTCTGCATATTTTTGAAAACCCAGTTGTTTTTTGTATCCACCTCAAAGGCATAATCAATATGCCTGAATGAGCAGCCTCCGCATTTTTTAAACACAGGACATGATGTGTCGTCTATCCTGTGCAGGGATGGGGTTATTATTCTTTCAATTTTTCCGAAGCAGTATTTTTTTAAAACCTTGAGAATTTTAACCTCCAGAACATCTCCCGTAACAGAAAAGGGAACAAATACAGCTGTATCCTCAAATCTGCCGACTCCGTTTCCGTCGCTCATAACGTCATTTATTGTAAGTGTTATAATCTGATTTTTTTCCAACTAAAATACCCCCAGATGCATTAAGATATAACAGCCTATGAATATAGTCACAGATGAAAGTGCTGTTGTAAGCAGCGTGATTTCTCCTGCCAATTTGCCATCACAGCCCATATTTTCTGCAAGCATGCCTGCTGTTGCAGCAGAAGGTGCTGCATGTGTAAGATAAATTACTGCAAGTCCCAGACCGTTTATTCCCATCAGACAGGCAGCAGATGTCATTATAAGCGGCATTGCAATAAGCTTTATAAATATTGCTGCAAGATTAAGGCGCTTATTTTCTTTAACAGATTTCAAACTGAATCTTGCGCCTAAAACCAGCATTGCAATAGGTGAGCCGCAGCTTCCCAGCTCCTGTATAGGCGTCATTATTATTGATGGCAGCTTTATGTCAAGCACAGTTGCTGCAAATGCCGAAAAGGTGGCGATTATAAGCGGATTTTTGATGATATCCAAGGCTATATGCTTAAAATCCGGTTTATGCTGTTCGTTTTCAGAAAAATAAGATAGCACCACAACACCCAGAACATTGAAAAGAGGAACCACTATGGCAATGCTCACAGCCATCAAGGCTCCGCCTTCATCCCCTAAAATATTTTGAGCCAGGGGTATGCCCAAAAGCACCACATTTGATCTGAAGCAGCCATGCGCCATAGCACCTGCCGCTTTTTTTGATTTGACAGTTTTTAAAAACAAAAATGACAGAACAAATGCGGCAGCTATATATGAGCCTATAAGAAAGATTATCACTTTCATATCAAAGCTGTCAGCAGCCTTGCCCTTGATTATGGTTTTAAAAAGATTGCAGGGAATCAGAATTTTAAAGCACAGCGAATTGAGCTGTGTTATGGTTTTATCATCTGCCCAATTCCTTTTCCTGATAAAATTTCCCACAAGCACCAACACAAAAAGAGGTGCTATGGCATTAAATAAAAAGAGTATATCACTCATAAAACTTCACCGTCCGCCAACAATTATAACCTATTGCAGATTATATGTAAACTTAACTCTGTATTTTTGATTATCTTAGCACCCTTATTTTAAAATAAAGCAGTACAAATAGTGACAATAAATAAAAAAAATGATATAATGACATATTGGATGAAAAAGTTTTTTATTGAGAATATTATGAATATCAGGAGGTAAACTTCGTTGAAGGATAAGAAAATAAAGCTTACAGAAATGACCAAAAGCGGCGGCTGAAGTGCCAAGCTGGGACCGGGAGTCCTTTCAAGCATTTTAGAGAGCATACCCAAGATGAAGGATGAAAACCTTATGGTGGGGTTTGACACATCTGATGATGCCTGTGTTTACAAAATAACAGAGGATGTAGCAGCTATTCAGACTGTGGACTTTTTTCCGCCTATGGTGGATGACCCTTATGTGTTCGGACAGGTTGCAGCAGCCAATTCGCTCAGTGATGTTTACGCTATGGGCGGACAGCCTAAGCTTGCCATGAATCTTTTGTGTGTTCCCAACTGCCTTCCCTTAGAGGTTGTGGGAGAGATATTAAG
>JAHHUC010000091.1 GCA_020024215.1 Oscillospiraceae bacterium
ATCAATCATTTCATCATGAAAGCCCTCCTCCTTCTGGCCATCTTGGTTATAACTAAACCATTCAATATCCATATCTTGATAAGGCTCAACTCTTATAAGATTTTGAACTTTACCACGAAGCGCTTCTATGCTTTTTCCACCTTTTTTATGCTCATAAAAATAAAATTTTGCGCTTTCACAGCTCCAGATAAGACCTATGCTGGAATTTCTGGGATCGTTGGGTGTGGAAATAAAAAATTCCTCGCCTGCTATGATAGGGTCCATATCAGTCACAGGCTGCTTTGTTTTATAGTGGTAAACAGAAATATCCGGATCGGATGTGAGCAATTCCACCATACAGCGTGAGCCCTTTATACCCGTAAGATGAAGGGGACCTGTGACATAATTTTCCCCTTTTTTCTGCATATTCATATTTCCGTTTATCATAAGCTTGGACGGAAAAAATACAGTATCTTCCTTAAAATCCTTTATATATCTATTATAAAGCTGATTGTAATAATCGCACATATTTTTTGAAACATAATCATTTGGCTCATAAGGGCCGGAATTATCAGTTGTAATGCGCCATAAAAGGTCCTGTGTCATTTGTCTTGCTTCATCAGGTGTAATGCGATTTTGAAAGTCATCCCTATAATCTCCATATGCATCATTGGGATATCCGACATATAGAGACAATGCTATTTTTTGCTTTTTTTCCGCTCCATATTCATTTATATATGGGTCATCGGATTCCAGATAATTCTCTTTTCGAGAGAAAAAGCACCTGTCATCCTCTCCATTGTGCTGTGCATTTTCTCGTGTAGGATATTTTTTAAAAAGGTTATAGCAGTAGGCAATATTATCCTTGCCGTCAGCGCCTTTTCCGTCCCTGATACGAAGTCCTACACCGGCTTTTTCATTAACAGTAATGTCTTCACTGTAACCAAGATATAATGTATCACTGGCATTGGAATATATTGTAAGTGTGCTAAGCATAAAGATGATTGCGAAACATACATTTATAAATTTGCTCTTGACCAAAATTCATACCTCCAATTATGTCTATATATTGATTAAAAAATAACAACCATGATTATAATACCATAGATTTCCTCTAATGTCCACATATTGCCAAGGATAAAATATATAAGAGAAAAAAGCCTGTAACAGCAAGGCTAATATTATCATATATTGAAATTAAGATATTTTAAGGAGTGGATATGTGTGATAATAAATAATGAAAAAAAGCCTTCTACCTCAATGGATTATGGAACAAAGCCTATTGTTGTTAATATTGACAAGGCATCAGAACAAAACAGATATTACAGAAAAGCCCTTTGGAGCGGAAACTATCTTCAGCTTACATTGATGTGCATACCGGTAAACGGAGATATAGGCTTGGAAATGCATCCTGATTTTGACCAGTTTATACGCATAGAGGATGGTCAGGCGGTTGTGATGATGGGAAAAAGCAAAGAAAATTTAAGCGTTTATCCTAAAATCGACCATGATTTTGCTGTTGTTATACCGTCGGGAACATGGCATAATATCATAAATGCAGGGGATACACCTCTTAAACTGTATTCTGTTTATGCTCCGCCCCATCACCCCTTTGGAACTGTTCATAAAACAAAAGAGGATGCCCGGCAGCAGGAAAAAAATGAAGAGTGCATCACATCCATAATGTAATTGAATAAACTTTTTACTTATTAAAAGCTGCGTGCTTATTCTTCAGAAAAATTAAATAAATATAAGAAAAAGCAGTCTCAAATTGTAAAAATGATATGCACCCTCCTTACCGGTTTTCCGGTAAAGAGGGTACATATCACAATGCATTTTCCTTTATTTGTTTTGTGATTTTACAGTTTATCTTGATATTTATG
Organism: Oscillospiraceae bacterium; assembly: GCA_020024215.1. GTDB lineage: Bacteria > Bacillota > Clostridia > Oscillospirales > Ruminococcaceae > Yanshouia. Next base: position 1,863 of record JAHHUC010000091.1, read on the forward strand.
CTAATCATCCGCAATTTAGATTCAACCGGAATGTTTCTCCTGCTTGTGGCAATTGCTGTGGAAATAGGTGTACTTTTAGTGTATAGAAGATATATATTGGATATCGTTTTTAAGTATAGAAAGACATTTTGCGGTAGGTCTGCGTCATTTAAAAGGCTTCCCGGAAAGCAATGCACAAAATTATTATTGGGCAGGACGATTTGAACCGGTGGCAGAACATAACACCCATTACAGCTTTATCATATTTCCAAAGCAGCCGGAGCAGTTTTATGAGACAGATGTACTTATACAATGTATGATGAATAGTATTGTGCATTTTGAATATCTTAAAAGGTCGAAGTGCATTGTTGCAATTCTCGAAACAGAGGATAATAGTTCCAAAGAATCTAAAAAGCATTTGGCAAAATTTGAAAAGAAGCTGCACAGCCAAAAGGAAATGCTGAAAAGAAATCTCAAAAATCAGAAAGGCTGTAAGCAGGCAAAAAGCAATTACATATGAAGCTTAAAAAATATTTTTCATGAGCAGCTTGCAAAAATCAAAGCAAAAGCTTGTATAAATAAAAATCCGAACCCGATCTTTATAAAGCTCAGGTTCGGATTTTTTGCTGTGGAAAGTGATACAAAACTTTTGGAAAAATCAGCAATATATTTTGGGGAATCTTTAAAACATTATTATATACATTCCAAGCTTGAGGCTCTGCCTAAAAGCATACACCTTTCCATACTAAGAATAAATGTGTTTTCAGGGTAAGGCCCCTGATTTTTTCTGAATTTTTAATGGACACGACAGCGAAAGAGAGCGGCATTTTTTGTGTGCTTTGCACCGCTCTTCTTATTTTATTGTGTTAATCGCCAAATACCCTCCTGTGTACAGCATCAAAATTTATGAGGGACACAGTTTTTTATTTTGGCAGGTTCTTTGACAGCGGTACTGCTATTTTGCAGCGCGCTTATTTTCTGTGTCAGTGGATTTTGCATTATATACTGACATATCAATTTTTTGTGTGAGCTTTGCTGTAACTAAGCCGGTAACCATACCATCGCTTACATTCAATGCAGTTCTGGCCATGTCGATGATAGGCTCAACACCAACCAAAAGTCCTGCCAAACCAACAGGGAGGCCAAGAGCTGACAGAACTGTGATGCCTGCAAAGGTTGCTCCGCCGCCTACACCGGCAATACCGATGGAAGCAAATGTGATGACAAGTATGGTAGTGATGAAGAAGGAGGGAGTGATAGGCTGTCCGACAACAGGGGCTACCATCATAACAACAACTGCCGGATAGATGGCAGCACATCCGTTCTGTCCTATGGAGGTGCTCAGTGAGCCTGCCAAGTTTGCTACGCCGCTTTCAACACCCATATCGTTTGTAAGGCTCTTGATGGTCAAGGGAAGAGTTCCTGCGCTGGTGCGTGATGTGAAGGCAAAAATCAGTGTTGTCATAGCCTTTTTAAAGAATGTTAAGGGATTAAGGCCAAAGCCTGCCAAGATAATTCCGTGGATGACAAACATGATTATAATTGCCACATAGGAGGCTATAACAAATGTGAGAAGTCTTAAAACGCTGCTGAAATCGCTTCCTGCAATTGTCTTTGTCATAAGTGAAAAAATGCCGTAAGGTGTCAGCATAACAATCATCATGACAACCTCTACTACCAACGTGTTGAGCGAATTCATCATTTTAGTGAAAAATTCCGCTTCCTCCGGTGCATAGGTGCGCACACCGATCAGGCCTACACCCAAAAGTGCGGCAAAAAATACAACGGACAATGTCGCATTGCTGCCCTGACCTGTGAGGGCATAGATGGGATTGGAGGGGATGATGTCAAGAAGAGTGTTTTCAATGGGCTTGGCGTTTTGTGCGCGCTCTTCAATATTCTGTGACCGTGCATTTTCTGCCTCACCAATCTCAAGACCCTCTGCGCTGACACCGAATGCCAAAGCAGTGCCGGCGCCGACTACTGCTGCTATTGCAGCTGTGGCAAGCAATACTGCCAGAACAATGGCTGTCATTTTGCCAAGGCCCTTATTGGATTTCTGATTGATAATGGCACAGACGATTGAAACAAAAACCAGAGGAATAACCATCATTTTAAGAAGCTTTGTATAAGCTGTACCAATAAGGCTTATCCATCTTAAGCTATCGGAGATCATTGCTGCATCTCCCACCATTTTCAGAACAGCGCCAAAGGCGATACCGCCTAAAAGACCGACTGTTACAAGCACATTAAAGGATTTGCCTTTTTTATGCAAAATAAATATAACTGCCAGATAGGCTAAAAAACAAACTAAACTAATATATACACCCATGTAATATCCTACTTTCCTATTCTTGTTATTTGTTGCATCATGATGCCGATATTAAAATTTTACAAATTGCCGCAGCTGCACAAAAGCCGGATATACAGCCGGTGTCTTTTTGGCAGACAGCGAAAAATTGCCTTATCTGCATCATGCTGTCGGAGTCATTTCCGCCGGAACAAGCTGCCGGCATTTTTTGAAAGAGTCCAACACTATATTTAAGATTTGACAATAAACAATGCACTATTACCCCATTTCTCATTTTGACCTTCAAAGAAATTTCTGTTTATCCTTCTTGATTGTTTTGATCTCTTTTCCAAAATTACCGAAAAATATTTCGACAATCGCGCCATTCATTATATCATATTTTTGTCAAAATAATAATTGTGCATAAGAAACAATAATTATTTTAAATTTTTGTGACAATAGCACATTTTTCGATATATATAGGAAATTTTCGTAACAAATACGCCAAAAATTTGCCGTTTTTTGGTATAGACAGGAAATAAATAGCTGTAATATGGATTATTTTCATTATTTTAGCACAATAAACGCAAAGTTTTTTTAAAGCCTGTCAGTCCTATATAATTTTTTTCTGATGCAATTGCCGTTTTAATTCTGCACATCAAAGCATCTTGCACTTCCTTGGCAAAGGGAGAAAGGATGCTTTGGCAGTTTGTTTTTGATATGAGATCTTCTGTTTACAAAAGCTGCCGCAATTTTTTGCCTGTTTATAATAACACAGGGGAGGCTGTCTGTACAAGCGGCAAAATTTGGCTTTTGTTATTTGTTTGTCAAAATTCTGCTGCTTAAAAAGGAAAATAGATTAGATTGCTTTTATAGATATATTTTTATATCCTTCATATACCCATTTGATTTTTCTAATATTAAAAATGACTGCTTTACAAAATAATAAATAAGCTGTAACATTTACCGAATTGAGAAGTCTTATTTATGAAATCAAAAATCAGCTGATTTTTTAAACAAGGTGAGGTGATAAGATGACGGATTTTGAACAGGTCTATTCAGAATACTATGATATTGTGCACAAATATGTATCAGCTCTTTGTAAGGACAGGGCACTATCAGAGGAAATAACTCAGGATACCTTCTTCAAGGCTTTAAAAAAAATAGACAGCTTTCGAGGAGAGTGCAAGCTAAGTGTTTGGCTTTGCCAGATAGCCAAAAATACCTTTTACACTGAGATTAAAAAAATGCAGCATGAAACAACCGAATTTCCTCTTGAAGCAATAGCAGACAGCAATGCACCAGAGCAGTATATTTTCGACAAGGAGGAAATATTAAAGCTTCACCGGTTGCTGCATGCACTTGATGAGCCTTATAAAGAGGTGTTTTGGATGCGTACCTTTGGGGAGCTTAACTTCAGAGAGATCGGTGCAATTTTCAAAAAAACCGAAAGCTGGGCACGGGTTACTTACTATCGTGCAAAAATGAAAATAAGGGAGGAAATAAGATGAAATATCCATGTAATATGATTTGCGATTTGCTGCCGCTTTATTTTGATAAGGTTTGCAGTCCTGAAAGCAGAGAAATAATAGAAAGCCATTTGGAAAGCTGTCCAAAGTGCAAAGCATATTTCTGCTCCATGTCAGAAGCTGACAGCAAGGTGCAATATTCAGAATCGGACGATGGCGGAAATGAATATCAAAAGGCAGCTTCCCTGCGCTCTGTTAAAAAAAGAATATTCCGCAGACAAATTCTTGCCGCAGCTGCTGCAATTATTGTTTCCATTGTTGTTGGAATCCTTACAATAGGCATTTTGAAAAACACTGTAAGGCTTGTGCCATATGAGGATAATCTCTCTGTTTCTATGGTCGATGGCAGCTTGATTGGACGCCTTTACGGCAGTGAGCATTTAAAGGTAAGCATAAGGAACATTTCAGTTGCCCACAACGACCAAGAGCAGCAATACATTTTTTATCAGGTTACAGATACAGCATGGAGCGATATTTTAACAAGTAAAAATGTATTTTCAGAATATGTAATTTGCCCCAAAGACAAAAGCGCAGATATGATTGACAGGGTTTATTACTATACCGGAGATTATAAAAGGCTGTATGATATAAGCGATGCGCAGCTGCAAGCAGTTATTCAAGACTCGGTACTTCTTTGGGAAAAGGAGGCGTAAATTATTTTTCACAGAACGGTGGAAAAATATAGCTGCCTTAAAGAGGTGTCAGATTTACTGTCAAAGTAAAATTTGCTCCTTTGAAAGGAAAGCAAGCCGGTCATAAAGCCATAGGCAAAAAAGTCTGTCATTTTCATTAAGCGGTATGGAAATGTATTGACACATAAAATCAATTTGGTATAATGTAACTATTCCAAGCTGAGAAAGTGAGGTGGACAAAATGAAAAAATCTTTTCTGATAAAGTCAATTCTCATTTTGTCCGCTGTGTAAGTATCTTTTATACAGGATAGATTTGTGTCTCTGATTTTATCAGAGGCACTTTTTTATTCTTATTTGGAAAAAAGGTACTTAT
>JAHHUC010000092.1 GCA_020024215.1 Oscillospiraceae bacterium
TAAAAGGAATGAGCCCGGTACAGTACCGAACTCATTCACTTTCAATTTAATATTTATTTTTGTCTAAACTTTGGGGGTCACTTCACACAGGCCATGTCTATTTTTATTTTTCAATTTTGTACATCTTGCTGTTCTTAATTCACCCATACCAACAGTATTAAAAAAATATATACCATACATATGAATAGTGAGTTTAAGAAATCAATTTCATATGCTATACTTATCTTGTCAAACGAAAGGAGGAATTGCTGCGGAGCTTAGTTTGGCCCAAAACATCAGACGATTTCGCAAGGAACGCCGCTTGACACAGGAACAGTTGGCAGAGACAGTGGGAGTTACATTGGGGGCTGTATATAATGGGAATCCGGACAATCCATACCGGAATTGAGAATCCTTGTAGAATTGGCGGATTTTTTGGTGTTTCCACTGATGTATTGATTGGCTATCAGATACAGCGATGCAGCTTGGAAAGTATGCTGAAGGATTTGAATTGCTGTCAGGAAATTCAAGACCATGATGCAATAGCAAAAACAGTCCGAAAGGCACTGCAAAGATACCCAAACCATTTTGAAATCAACTATATGTGTGCCCTGCTTCTTATACAGATAGCCGAAAGCCAAAATTGCAATTCTGATTATGGGGCAGCTCTGATTCAATTGGAGAGAGCATGTGAACTCATTGATCAAAATACTGATGACCGTATCAGTGAGCTTACTATTAGGAATAAAATGGCTCAGCTGCATTTTTTAATTGGACATACAGATATTTCTCTGGAGATGCTGAAAAAATATAATTCCTGCAATATCAACGATGCTCAGATAGGATGCATACTTGCAGATTGTTATCACAATACAAAGGAGGCATCCGTTTATCTTAAACGTGCGTTTTCCAAAATTATAACAGATTTAGAAAATGTGGTGACAGGTTTTATGACATTATTCCTTCAAAATAAGGAATATGATACACTTATTTACAGCATCGAGTGGCTTTGCATTGTACTTCAAGGGAAGCAATCTGAGGATGCTGTTACTTGGTTTCATAAGTATGAATGTGTTCTTTTGGCAATTGAGGCAGAGGTATTCTGTATTATGGGAAATGAACAGCAGGCGAAGGAAAAGCTGATTGAAGCAGCCATTTTGGCACAACACTTTGATGCAGCAAGCGATTGTGACATTAAGATGTCCCACCTGTTTCAGGTTATGGGTGCAAAAGAAAATCACTATATGCACTATGGAAAAACGGCTGTTGAAGCGCTAAAGCGAAGGGTATTTACAGATGTCGAGGCAATACCACAGCTTGCTGTACTGTGGGAAAAAGTCCTAAGGGAGGTACTTATATGATAAAGCCCTATGCAAAAATCTTGAAGAAAAATTGGAAAATTATTATAATGACCACATTTTTGACCGTCCTTTCATCCCTTTTCATGGTATTTGCAGGCTTTTCGCTTTCCTTCTTTTTTACAGCCTATGAGCAGCAAGGCGACAAAATAAAGGCTCTTGGTCTTACCTTCCTTATAGAGCTTATGATATGGCTAACCGCAATGGGAATGTACCATCTCAGCCTTATTGCAAAGTGTACTGCAAAGAAGCTGATCCGCCATGATATACGGGTTTATGTGTCAAATAAAATCAATTCCATGAGCTATTTGGAGCAGCAGGCGAAAGATTGCGGGAATCTTGTTTCCTGGCTGACAAATGATGTGGAGCAAATATATTCTCAGGCATTTGAGCCTGTGTTTTTTGGAACAGAGGCTCTGTCATCCTTTATATTTTCTTTAGCGGCATTGTTTATTTTGAGCCCCTATATCGGGATAACAGCAATCATCCTTTTGGGGATAGTTTCTGTTTTGCCCCATCTTGTAGGAAAAAGGCTTGCAAAAGCCGGTGCCCAAAGATCTTCGGCTATGGAACGGTCAATAGAGCAATACAAAGATACTGTGATGGGAAGCAGTGTATTTTTGCTTTCCAATCTTCGCAGTCAGTTTGCAAAACGCATTGCAGCAGCTTCAAAAGAAGCGGAACATAAAGACTGCGTGTTCAATAAAACCAATACCGGAATTCAAACTATGATCAGAACCTTCAGTCTGGTGGGACAGATAATCCTATTGTTTTTATCCTTTCTAACTGCTGCCGTTGGAGTATGTGTTCCCGGTGCGGTACTGTCTGTGGCAAATCTTTCCGGTTCGTTCTTTAATGGTGTTGGAGATTTTACTCAGGCTGTCACACAGGTAAAGGCATCAAAATCTCTTTGGGATAAATTCATCCAAAAGGATATTGGTTTGGATGAAAGAAAAACTGTCAAGGACCTTAAAAATATCCGCATGAGCTGCATTTCTTTCAGCTATGGGGAATCGCCGATTCTTGAAAATGTAAATTATAAATTTGATGAGAATGGAAAATATGCAATTATTGGTCAAAGCGGCAGCGGAAAATCCACTCTTATTAAAATTCTGCTGGGGCTGCTTACAAATTACAGCGGTCATGTTTTTTACGATGAGCTGGAGCAAAAAGAAATTTCTTTAAATAGTCTGTATGATGAGATTTCCTATGTGGATCAGCAGGTATATTTGTTTCAGGACACTCTGCGATACAACATCACATTAGGTCAGGTGTATTCCGACGCTGAAATTGAAAGAATTTTGCAAAAGTGCTGTCTGACAGAATTAGCTGCATCCTTGCCACAGGGAATTGACACAATCATTACAGAAAACGGAAAGAATCTATCCGGAGGTCAGCGGCAGAGAATTGCTCTGGCGCGTAGCTTGATTAGAAGTGTGAAATGGATAATCTTGGATGAGAGTACATCTGCCCTTGATAAAGAAACAGCCGCACAGATTGAATCGAACCTGCTCAAGCAGGATGATTTGGGTGTTATTTTCATTACACATCACCTGAGAGAAGAGACAAAATCCCAGCTTTCTGATTTATATACCATTGGCACATAGGCATAAATTATTTTAAAACCGAAAGGATAGCCCATCCTTAGAAGAAGAAATTGGAATTTTGTCTCTGAATATCATAATACTGTAATTGCTGAAGGTGTGCGCTTACAGAACCTCTCAAAGAGAGATTAGGTGAAGAAGCCGGGATATTATTCTATACAATGATAATACATACCAATGTATTCAATAGGTGCTTTAGCAAAAGAGCAATGTACTTTCTGTGGGGCAATCAGATGAGCTTTAATGCTTCTATAAGCCTGTCCACCTGTTTTTCATCGGTGGCCCAGGATGTGCAGAATCTCACAGAGCTTTTTTCATCATCAATAGGTTCCCAAAGCTCAAAGCCAAAGTCCTTTGCAATGATTTGCTGCTGGCTGTATGTGAGGATAGGGAACACCTGATTGGTGGATGATTTTACCAAGAGCGGTATTTTGTTTTCAATAAGAGCATCCTGAATCCTCTGTGCCTGCTTGACTGCATAGTCAGCCAGCTTAAAATAAAGATTGTCCTCAAAAAGACAGGAAAACTGAATCCCCAAAAGCCTGCCCTTTGCCAAAAGTCCTCCTCTTTGCTTTTTCATATAGGGAAAGTTTTCTGCTAATTTTTTGTCATTAAAAACAACTGCCTCACCAAACAGGGCACCCATTTTGGTCGCTCCTATGTAAAATACATCACAAAGGTCAGAAAGCTCTGAAAATTCGTAATCACATTCCTTGCTTGCCATAGCACATCCAAGCCTTGCTCCATCAATGTAGAGGGGGATATTATACTTCCTGCAAATTTCGTGCAATTCTGTAAGCTCCTTTTTTGTATATACAGTTCCCAGCTCTGTGGCGTTGGAAATATATACAAGTCCGGGTCTTACAGTGTGAATCATAATAGGACTTTCCAAATGCTCACGCAGGGTTTTTTCAACCGCCTCGGCTGTGAGCTTTCCGTTTACATTGGGAACTGTTATAACCTTGTGGCCGGTCGCCTCTATTGCACCTGCTTCATGCTGCTCCGGATGGCAGGTATCAACTCCCAAAATACCCTCATAGGGCTTTAGAATATGGGAAATCACAGTAAAATTTGTCTGTGTTCCGGAAACCAAAAATTCAACCTCACAGTCGCTTTTCAAAGCTCTCCTGATTTTCTCCTTTGCCTGAGCACAATATTCATCCTCACCATAGCCTGCTGTCTGAAGCATATTTGTTTTCTGCAAAGCCTCCATTATAGAGCTGTGGCAGCCCTCCGAATAATCATTTACAAAGCTGTACATGCAAATACCTCGATTCATTTTATAATGATAAGATTATAGCATAATATAAGGTTGTCAACAAGAAAGGAATGTGTTAGAATTTTATAAGAGTTTTGTTTTGGAGGAAAATATGTCAGATATTAAGAAATTTAACGGTACAAAGGAATATGTGGCTTCCGGTGAGCTTTTAGGCAGCGTAAATGTGGCGCTTGCACTTCAAAAGCCGCTTTTGATAAAGGGTGAGCCGGGAACAGGCAAAACCATGCTGGCGGAGGCAGTGGCAAAATCTATGGGCAGAAGGCTCATAACATGGAATATTAAGTCCACCACCAAGGCTCAGGACGGCCTTTATGTTTATGATGTTGTCCAAAGGCTTTATGACGGACAGTTTGGAACAGGCGATGTAAAGAATGTGGAGCAGTATATAAAGCTGGGAAAATTGGGGGAGGCGTTCTCCTCTGACGATGATGTTATAGTGCTTATAGATGAAATAGATAAGGCTGATATTGAATTTCCCAACGATTTGCTTTGGGAATTGGACAAGATGGAATTTTATATTCCCGAAACAGGAAAAACAGTCAAGGCAAAAAAGAGGCCGGTTGTTATAATTACATCCAATGCAGAAAAGGAGCTGCCGGATGCCTTTTTGAGAAGGTGCGTTTTTCACTATATTGATTTTCCCTCAAGGGAGCTTATGGGGGATATTATAAGGGTGCATTTCCCCGATTTGGAGGAGAATGTATTAAATGCCGCATTAAAGACCTTTTATAATCTGAGAAATGTTCCGGGAATTCAAAAAAAGCCTGCCACCAGTGAGCTTATAGATTGGATAAGGGCTTTAACTATAAGCGGTATTCCCGTAAAGAAGATAGAGGAAAGTCTGCCCTTTGCCGGTGTGCTTTTAAAGAAAAATGAGGATTTGAACCTTTTGGGCCGTTCCCGAAGAGCGGCATTTTAAGGAGAAAGCAATGTTTTTAGGCTTTTTTGATTTGCTCAGGGCAGGGGGGCTTATGGTTTCTTTAGGCGAATGGATGACGCTTATGGAGGCTTTGAATAAAGGGCTTTGCAGCGAAGGACTCTCCTCATTCTATTTTATCTGCCGCTCTCTTATGATTAAAAGCGAGGCGGACTTCTTTTCTTACCACAAGGCTTTTATGGAATATTTTGAAAATGTAATAGAGGCCTCTGAGACTCCGATTCCTCCTGAATTGATAAAATGGCTCAACAGCCCCTCAGAAACACCGGGCAACTTTGATGAGGAAACAGCACGGCAGAATCTTTCTAAGGAATTGGATGAGATAAGAAGAATGTTTGCCGAAAGGCTTTTGGAGCAGAAGGAGGAGCATAACGGCGGAAGCCGCTGGATAGGAACAGGCGGAATGTCCATGTTTGGAAATTCCGGAAACAGCCCCATAGGAATAAGAGTTGGCGGAAAAAGTGTACACAGACGGGCATTTGAGGTTTTTGGAGAAAGGCATTTTGAGGATTTCAGGGAGGATTCTGTTATAACACCCAGACAGCTCCAGCTTGCCTTTAAAAAGCTGAGGCAGTTTTCAAATCAGGATGAGGCGCCTAAGGATGAATTGGATCTTGATGCCACAATAGATGAAACCTGCAATAACGCAGGGACCTTGACTCTTTCATATAAGCGCCCCAGAAAAAATTCAGTCAGGCTCCTTCTGCTTATGGATTCAGGCGGTTCGATGGACAGCCACAGGGCGCTTTGTGCGCAGCTTTTCAATGCTGTTCACAGCACCAACCACTTCAGCGATCTTAAAATATATTACTTTCACAACTGCATCGGGAAGTATCTTTACAAAAGCCCTGAAATGAATTATTCTGACAAAATAGAGTCTCAGAGGATTTTAAACGAGCTTACCTCCAATTATAAAACAATTATTTTTGGTGATGCTCAGATGAATCCCTATGAATTGACCGACACCTATTACGGTCAAAGCGGAATGGATTATTTCAAGGCCTTTAAAGCCAAATTCAAGCATATTGTGTGGATAACACCGGAGCAGATGGTTTACAGACCCGGCTCGTGGTACAGAATGTCCTATGATATGCTTTGCAAGGAATTTGATATGTATGTTATGACAATAGAGCAGCTGGAGGCGGCTTTCAAAAAATTGATGGTCAACAGATAGGAGAGATATTATGACAAAAGCGGATAAATTGAAGCTGGCAGCAGAGGAAATGAAGGAAAGATTTATGCATGAAACAGATCTCATAGCCAATCTTGCCAATGCTTCAGCAATTTTAAATGAAAATATGGAGGATATCAACTGGGTGGGCTTTTACCTTTACAGAGAAGATGAGCTGATTTTAGGGCCCTTTCAAGGAAGAGCAGCCTGCGTAAG
>JAHHUC010000093.1 GCA_020024215.1 Oscillospiraceae bacterium
AGCATTTGACTTTTAATCAAAGGGTCTGGAGTTCGAATCTCCAGTGGCTCACCAAAAGACATCGAATTTGCTTCGATGTCTTTTTTTATCTTTTAAAGCACCTATTTATATATCATCCCCTTTATTTAAAACAATGAATATCCTCAAGCAATTGAAAATAAATTAAACTTGTTATATAATTGTCTCAATACAATTTAGGAGGTATTTACCGATGGATTATACAAATTACATTGTTGGTACTGCAAAGGAGCTTTTGGCAATTGACAGCCCCTCCGGCTTTACACAAAAGGCTGCCGACTTTGTTGCGGAGCAATTCAAGAAATTGGGATATTCCCCTGTTCAGACTGTAAAGGGCGGAGTTTTTGTAGATTTAGGCGGAAAATCCAAGGAAAATTCCATATTATTATTGGCACACATGGATACCTTAGGCTGCGTTGTTCACGAAATAAAGAGCAGCGGCAGGCTCAAGCTCACCAATGTAGGCGGTCTTGGCGCACAGAGCATAATTGGCGAAAATTGCAGAATATACACTCGCTTCAACGGTGTTTATGAGGGAACCTTCAATCTCTGCAACGCCTCCTCACATGTAAATGATGATTTTAACGGAGCAAAAAGAGATTACAACAACATGGAAGTAATTCTTGATGAAATGGTATCCAACAAGTCCGAAACAGAGGCTCTTGGCATAATGAACGGAGATTTTGTATGCTTTGACCCAAGGACAACAGTCACTGAAAAGGGATTTATCAAAAGCAGATTTTTAGATGACAAGCTCAGCGTTGCTATACTTTTAGGTTATGCAAAATATTTAAGCGACAACAAGATAGCTCCTGAAAGAAACGTGTATATGCATATCACCTGCTATGAGGAGGTTGGCCACGGCGGCTCTGCCTGCTGCCCATCCGATGTAAAGGAGGTCCTGGCAGTTGATATGGGCTGTGTAGGTGACGGATTAACCTGCAAGGAGCACCAGGTTTCCATCTGCGCCAAGGATTCAGGCGGACCTTACAATTATGAGATGACAACATCTCTTATAAAGGCAGCCAAGGAAAATAACATTGATTTTGCAGTTGACATCTATCCTCATTATGGTTCTGATGCCGGTACTGTTTTAAGAGCAGGAAGCGATGTAAAGCACGCTCTTATAGGCCCCGGTGTATATGTATCTCATGGATATGAAAGAAGCCATGTAAAGGGTGTTGAAAATACATTAAAGCTTTTAAAGGCTTATTTGGGCTAACTTTATAAAAACTGAGGTAAAAAATGTTACAAGATAAATTTAAAAAGTATGAAAATGATAAAAAAGTTATCATTCCGCAAAACTATATAGATATGATTTTAAGCTGTGACAATGAGCCTGAAAAAATATGCGAAGACTACGGTGATGTCAATCTGTTTTCTTTTGAAGAATTTGCAGAAGCACAGGAATATATGGATATGTCTGAATTTTGTCCTGATTATGTTGCCGTAGGAAATACCGGCGGCGGTCAAGTTCTGCTGATGGAGCAAAAGAAAGATTCCAACTCTGTAATTATTACAGGAGCAGGCAACCTGATACCAAAATATTGGGATGATACTGTTTGCAGCTATATCGACGATTTTAAGTCTTGGGCAGAAAACGGATGCCGAAATATATTTGAATGTGACGAGGATGAGGAATAAAATTGCTGATAATAAAGCCGTTTCTATCTTTGTTTTACAACTTGACAGGGCTTTAAATGTATCAGTTCCGGCCTATCGGATTCAAGCATCTTTTTATTGTGGCAGACTAAATTTCAATGCAATTTAAAACAGCAAAAATGGACAGTAAAAAAATACTGTCCATTTTTATGCCAAAATTTTCTTCAATTCTTTTTTTTGATGAAATCCATACAACCTTATCGCTGTATTTTTCCAAAATACTCCTTATTTCTTTGAGGTTTTTATTTTGAAATGTATCTGTCCATTTTAAAAGATTATAAACGGATTTTATGGTTTCTTTTTTTCCTTTATCTGCACCTAACATTCTCTTTATAGACCTTTTTAGTATTCTGCTTATATACAAATATTTCGGCATATCCAAAATATATATAATATCAGCATCTTCAAAGCTTTGCTGAACCCAGCTGTAATAAACACCTTCTATAATCCAGCTGTTATGCGATAATATTTCCTTAAGCCGTTTCTCCCTTATTTCAATTGGCATTTTGACTCCATATTCAGAAGCATTATTATACCATTGAATATCATCCAAATCAAAGTGGGGTGTATTATACTTTTTAGAGAGCTTTTCTGCAAAATATGTTTTTCCGGAACCACTGCATCCTATTATGTGTATTTTCATTTTAACACTCCTGTTTTAAACACACCATATCTTGCCAATTAAAACAAAGGATAATATAAGTTATCTGTTTATGATAACAATATCTTTCTTGTCATATTCATGCTTCAATGCCTTTATATCAAAATGAAGTGAAAAAAGCCGCCTCGCATTATAATGCTTATTCCAAACATACAAATTACGGAAGCTATATATGCCTTTTATTCCTAAAATTTATCCGGTTGAAGAATTTCACAGTATAAACCAGTATTTGTCATTACTTAAAGGCAAAGCCCTGCTGCGCATATAAAAAGAATCAATATATAAGTCTTGAAAACCTTTTTGAATATTCCATTTTTAAAAATAAGCGGCTGTTTTTCGACAGCCGCTTTCCTTTATTACTTAGCTTTTATTACTTGGTAAGGATATACCTTGTCAGCTCCATAGGAGGAACAATCTTTCCATCCTTGTAAACTCTCATATTTCCGCTGGCAATCTCATCAATGAGAATAACCTCACCGTTGTTATATCCAAACTCAAACTTAATATCCCAAAGGTCAAGTCCCTTTTCCTTTAAAACATCAGCAACAATCTTTGTGATTTTTAAGGTCTGCTCCTTCATGGAATCATACATTTCGGGCGACATTATATCAAGAAGCGCCAAAGCATCCTTATTGATAAGGGGATCGCCCTTTTCATCGTCCTTCAATGTAACCTCAACATATCCTTCCGGGAAAACAGTTCCATCCTCAATATACTTGCCGTATCTTCTTATAAAGCTGCCTGTTGCAACCAGACGGCAGATGATTTCAACACCCTTGCCGAATACCTCAGCAGGGAGAACCTCCATTCTGGAATTTTCAACATCTGCACTTACATAATGTGTTTTGATGCCCTTTTCTTTAAGAAGCTCGAAGAAGAGAACCGAGGTGCGAAGGTTTGCCTTTCCCATACCTTCTATTTTAAGACCTACCGAATTCTCACCGGGATCAAAAACTCCGTCCTTACCTGTAACATCATCTTTAAATAAAAGGCTGACATTTCCGTTGGGAAGCTTGTAAACATCCTTGGTTTTTCCGCTGTAAAGCAATTCCATATTTATTCTTTCCTTTCACATCAAACACTATTTGAATCTGACAACATCCATGATATCCTTTTTTTGATGCAAATTCAATATTTTTCGAGAAAAAATTATGCTCTTTCGGCAAACTTGGTGATTTCTGATGCATTTACCACCTTTTTGAAGCTGTCTCCGTGAGTAATTACCAATGTTGGGGCCTGCATAACCTTGTAATATTTTGTAAGCTCTTTGTTGTCCTCAGCATCCACTATTTTAAATTTCTTTCCGTTTTCCCTAAGAACATTGATAGCTGCCTTGCAGTTGGCACAGGTTTTTGTGGTAAAGAGAAGCACCTCGTCCCCGTTTTTATAATATCCCGAGGGTGAAGATTTGTCCTCATCTCTTCTTATATTGCTGCTTTTTAAATTTGATTTTTCAATAACATAAAGCTTTCTGTCTTTAAATTCCTGTGCCTTTCCCTCGTTCCAGTTTTTAACAGGGCGATAATAGCCTGTTATGCGGCTGTAAACCTCTGTTTCTTTTTTGCAATAAGGACAGGTAAAGTGCTCACCTGTAATATATCCATGTTCAGAGCAAACAGAATATGTGGGAGAAATTGTATAATAAGGGAGCTTGTGGTTTTCCGCAATTTTTCTCACCAAATTGGCAGCTGCCTTCCAATCCGGAAGCTTTTCACCCAAAAAGGCGTGAAATACCGTACCTGAGGTGTAAAGCGTCTGAAGATCATCCTGTATAGCCAAAGCGTCAAAAATATCCTCTGTATAGCCCACCGGCAGATGGGAGGAATTTGTATAATAGGGGGTGCCGTTTTTTTCATTGGCTGTTTTTATGTTGGGATACTGCTCCTTGTCATGCTTGGCAAAGCGGTAGGTGGTGCTTTCGGCAGGAGTAGCCTCCAGATTGTAAAGATCCCCATATGCCTCCTGATAATCAGAGAGCCTCTCTCTCATATGATTAAGTGTTTTCTTTGCAAATTCCTGTGTTTTCTTATGTGTGAGATCCTCTCCCAGCCATGCAGCATTAAGTCCCACCTCGTTCATGCCTATCAGGCCTATTGTTGAAAAATGATTTGCAAAGGTTCCAAGATATCTCTTGGTGTAGGGGTAAAGTCCCTCCTCCAAAAGCTTTGTGATAACCTGTCTTTTTATTTTCAAGGATCTTGCCGAGATATCCATAAGGTGATCAAGTCTTGAGAAGAATTCCTCCTCTGTCTTTGAAAGATATGCTATTCTGGGAAGATTTATGGTGACAACTCCCACAGAGCCTGTGGATTCACCGCTTCCAAAAAATCCGCCGGACTTCTTTCTCAATTCTCTTAAGTCAAGCCTTAATCTGCAGCACATACTTCTCACATCGCTTGGCTCCATATCGGAATTGATGTAATTGGAAAAATAAGGTGTTCCGTATTTTGCGGTCATTTCAAAAAGAAGTCTGTTGTTTTCTGTGTCAGACCAATCAAAATCCTTTGTGATGGAATATGTGGGGATAGGATACTGGAAGCCTCTTCCGTTGGCATCGCCCTCGATCATTATCTCGATGAACGCCTTGTTTATCATATCCATTTCCTTCTGGCAATCCTTATACCTGAAGTTTTGATCTTTTCCTCCCACTATTGCCGGAAGCTCAGCCAAATCCGATGGACAGTTCCAATCCAGTGTGATATTTGAAAACGGCGCCTGTGTGCCCCATCTTGAAGGTGTATTGACACCGTAAACAAAGCTTTGTATGCACTGCTTTACATCCTTGTAGGAAAGGCTGTCAACCTTTACAAAGGGAGCCAGATATGTATCAAAGGAGGAGAATGCCTGGGCGCCTGCCCACTCGTTCTGCATGATTCCGAGAAAATTTACCATCTGATTGCAGAGTGTGGAGAGGTGGCTTGCAGGAGAGGAGGTTATCTTTCCGGGTATTCCGCCCAAGCCCTCTCTGATGAGCTGCTTTAATGACCAGCCTGCACAATAGCCGGTAAGCATGGAAAGGTCATGGAGGTGAATATCTCCGCTTCTGTGTGCATTTGCAATTTCGTCATCATAAATTTCAGAAAGCCAGTAATTGGCTGTAATGGCTCCGGAGTTGCTTAAAATGAGTCCGCCCACAGAGTAGGTAACGGTGGAATTTTCCTTAACTCTCCAGTCGGTGACATTGACATAGCTGTTTACCAAATCCTTATAGTCAAGAATTGTGGATTTCATAGTGCGGATCTTCTCCCTCTGTCTTCTGTAAAGGATATAAGCCTTGGCAACCTCTGAATAGCCTGCCTTGATGAGAACATTTTCCACACTGTCCTGTATGTCCTCTACATCCACTATACCATCATGTATCTTGTTCTGAAAATCAGCTGTGACTTTAAGGGCAAGAAAATCTGTAATATCCTCATTGTAGGAAACATTTTTTGCTATAAACGCCTTTTCAACAGCCACCTTGATTTTTGACAGGTCAAACTCCAAAATTTCTCCTGTGCGTTTTTTAACTCTGTACATCTGCCTTCTCCTCTCGCTTTTTATCATAAATCTTTCATTGTCAGATATTGTTGCAAACGATATCCATATTTTGTATCGTATTTGCATTATACCACAATATATAGAAGTGTCAATAGAAAAACCACAATATGTAGATAAATATATTTAGATATATCGCAATATATGGTAATTGTTTTGCTTAAATTCCCCTTATTTCGGCACATTCAACATATTTTCTTGCTGTTTTTAATAAATTTTCTGTCTCCTGTAAGCTAAAGGCAGAGCAGCCTTCGCCTATAAGATTTCCCGAATCTACAAACTGCTGTAAGAAATAGGCTGAACAGCCCTCAAGCCACTGCCCTATTTTTTCCATATCCTCTATTGTATGGAATGGCTTTACAAGAGTTGTTCTGAACTCATACAGTATATCTGACTTTTTAAGAATATCCACACTGCTTTCTATAAGGCTTATATCAATTTTATCCAAGCCGCAGGTATAGGCATATTTTTCCCTGCTGTTTTTTATATCCATAGCGACATAATCCACCAGCTTGTTATCTATGAGGAATTTCAGCTTATCCGGAAAGCTGCCGTTCGTATCCAGCTTGACCTTAAAGCCTTTGTCCTTTACAGCTCTGATAAAGTCAAAAATTTCAAAATTTACAAGAGGCTCCCCCCCTGTTATGCAAACTCCATCCAACTTA
>JAHHUC010000094.1 GCA_020024215.1 Oscillospiraceae bacterium
GGAATAAAAAAGGCATGCGAAAATCCAATATAATATCGTCTTTGTTGTATTGCTGATTTTTTCTTTTTATTCGCCTCTCCTATTTCGCTAAATTCCTATTTAGCGAAATAGTTTGTTGCTGCTATCAGCTTCTTTTGCTGCTTAGTTTGTCTATTAAATATTTGCCGCCACTTTAAATTAAACGTATAGAAAATTGAAAAACTTACTCATCCTGTTGTAAATAGCTTTATGACTGCTGTGATATGGTTTTAAAATGGCAAATCAAAATCAAAAGCTTTAATAGACAGCTGACAAGCCTTTCTTCCCCTTTTCATTTTTAACCGCCAACATGAATAAACAGCTTAAAAAGCAAAACATCTTGTCAAAGCAGCGTGATAGGCCGTTTTGATAAGATGTATTGCACTTTGTTCTTTTGTTTATTTTATTTAATAAGATGTACATGAGGACATCATTTCGTTTGCAGCTGTTGCAGGTCTTTTTATTTCCTGCAGACTTCCATCCTCTTCTACCACAAAGAAGCTTATGTGTGTAAACTTTTTCCAAAGCTTAGGTGTAATTGAATCGGTTTTAGATGGGATGCCGGTAAGCACATTTGTCACCTTGTTTTCCTTTATAAATTTAATTATTGCTTTGGCAACATCATTGGAAAACAGAACGCTCATCTCAGCATTGTTTTTTTGTGCCACAGAAAAAAGATATTCCATAGACTGTGGATCTTGGGGAATGTCAGGTTTGGCAACAGTTATAACAACCAAATCAGTGGAAGTTATATCAGATAAAAGCCTTCCTGAATAGATAATTCTGTCACACCGTTTCTGATCTGTTACGCAGACTAAAGTTTTTGTTTTGGGCAATGCAGCAGTATAGTCAACATACCCTAGAGCAGGCATTTTGTCACCTCCGTAAATATCTATTGCTTATTGGTATATTATAGCATTGATTTGTGAACACACTATATATAAACAAGACCTATAAAAATGAAATAAATTAAAAGAAAGGAGTCAGAAATGACCCCTCTCTTGCTTTAAAGTGTTATTTTGACAAAAGCCTTCTTGCCCTTTTTGATGATTATATGACCCTTTTCAAATGCAGAGGCTTCTACAACTGAGGCAAAATCGTTTACCTTAACATCATCAACAAGTACGCCGCCTTGTGTGATAAGCCTTTTAGCTTCGGCATTTGATGAAGCCAGCTTCGCCAGCTTTAAAAGATCGACCACAGATATCCTGCCATCTGTCAAGCTGGCTTTGAATGTGGGCATATGCTCAGAATCAGCCCCTGATACAAAAAGTGCCTTTGCTGCGGATAATGCTGCATCTGCATCTTCCTTTGAATGAACTGTTTCGGTCAGCTCATAAGCTAAAATTTCCTTTGCTTTATTAAGCTCAGAGCCCTCCCATTTTTCCATTTCTTCTATTTCCTCAATAGGAATAAATGTGAGCATTTTAAGGCATTTGATAACATCCGAATCCCCTATGTTTCTCCAGTACTGGAAGAAATCGTATGGGGACATTTTATTTCTGTCAAGCCAAACAGCTCCCTTTTCGGTTTTGCCCATCTTCTTTCCTTCACTGTTGGTAAGAAGATTGAAGGTCATGCCATAAACATCCTTGCCCTCAGAACGTCTTACCAGCTCTACACCGCCTATAATATTGGACCACTGATCATCTCCGCCCAATTCAAGTGTGTTGCCATATGTTCTGTAAAGATGCAAAAAGTCATAGCTCTGCATTATCATATAGTTGAATTCAAGGAATGTAAGGCCCTTTTCCATTCTGGATTTATAACATTCGGCAGATAACATTCTGTTTACAGAGAAATGCACGCCAATATCCCTTAGCATTTCAATATAGTTAAGATTTTTAAGCCAATCCCCATTTCTTGCAACAATTGCCTTTCCTTCGGAAAAGTCCACAATTTTTTCCATTTGCTTTCTGAAGCATTCTGCATTGTAGTTTATCTGATCGACTGTAAGCATTTTTCTCATATCTGTTTTGCCGGAAGGATCTCCAACCATTGTTGTGCCTGTTCCTAAAAGGATTATAGGCATATGGCCTGCTTGCTGAAATCTTTTGATAATGAGAAGCTGAAGCAGATGTCCTACATGAAGGCTGTCTGCTGTTGCATCAAATCCAATATAAAATGTTACCTTACCCTCATCCAATGCCTTTTTCACTGCTTCTTCATTTGTGCATTGAGCTATAAGACCTCTTCTTTTAAGCTCTTCAAACAATGTCATTTTTCATCGCCCTTTCTACAATTAAAAAGCCCCTGCTCCTAAAGGAGCAGAGGGCATAAGAAACT
The DNA here is from genome assembly GCA_020024215.1 of Oscillospiraceae bacterium. Classification (GTDB taxonomy): domain Bacteria; phylum Bacillota; class Clostridia; order Oscillospirales; family Ruminococcaceae; genus Yanshouia. The sequence continues at coordinate 2,305 of JAHHUC010000094.1, forward strand.
ATCCTATACGGTACCACCTCTGGTTTTGTTCTTAAAAAAGAACCTCAGGGAATACAAAAGGTATTCCGACGCTTTAACGGGCGCACCCGACAGAAACTACCGGCCTGACGGCCTTCCCCTCTGCAGCTCCGAGATGTATTCACAACACGCTTGACTCTTCCTTTCACCAAAACGGAAGCTCTCTATGCTCAAAAAGTGAAGCTACTGATTCTCTTCTCAGCTGTTAAGTGGCATTATATATCATATATATTATTATGTCAACCACAAAAAATAAAAAATTGAAAATAATATATAGAAGTTACAAATATTCATTGCAGCACATATCAATTTAAACAATTGGACTTGAATATTTGCATTTGTTATAATTTAAAAAACTAAATTTTTAAAGGAGCGGTATACTATGGAAACTAAAAAAAGCATAAACATAAATAAGGTTCGCACCTCGGCGGAAAATTACTTTTTAAATGGATTTTTTTGCTGTGAGGCTGTTGTTGCATCAATTATTGATAATTTTGAGCTGGATGTACCAAAAGAGGTCATTGCCATGTCTTCCGGAATGGCGGTGGGTGTAGGAAATTCCGGATGTATGTGCGGAGCTTTAAACGGCGGAATTATGACATTGGGAATGTTTTTTGGAAGGAGCGAGCCCGCAGGTCCCCTTGACCCAAAGGTTGCTAAGTGCATGATGCTTACACATGAGCTTCATGACTGGTTCAAAAGTGCAACCAAAAAGAATGCTGTCTGTTGCAGAGTTTTGACAAGAGAATTTGATACTGCAAAGGCAGAGCACAAGGAACAATGTCAGTATTTTACAGGTATATGTGCTGCCAAAACAGCCGATATAATTGTTCGAGAATTGGGACTTATTAAGGAGGAGGACATATTAGAGCCTGCGCTTTGATAAGCTTAAATATTTCCTCTATAATCTTCATCAAGCCGGGTTTATTCAAAAAAATAGCAGCATCTTCGTGTGATGCTGCTATTTTTTAATAACACATTAAAATAAATTTTGGCTTGTCTGCTAATAAAACGGCCACTTAAGCGGACACATTATGCAAAGACCTTTTACAGACCTGTCCCCTGTGTTTATAGAACGATGCATGCAATTTTTGGGAATAAGAATAGAATCCCCTTCCTCAAGGTGATGTGTTCCTGTTTCAGTAACTATATCCATCTCTCCTGAAATAATAACCACTGTTTCTTCTGCCGGATGAGAAAGGAATGTCTCCGAATCAAATCCCTGTGGCTCTATTTCAAATTGTGTTACCAAGGATGCAGGTGAAAAATCCTTGCTTGGCATAGGTGACACTATTTCATAGAATATTTTACTGTTTGGAAACTTCATTATAATTCTGTCTTCTTTTTTTACAAGTAGATTTTGAGGGCTTTTAGCATCCATAAGCATGTAGGGGGATACATCAAGTGCGTCCGCAATCTTTCTGAGAGTATCCATGGTAGGCTTCAGAAGCTCTCTCTCTATCTGCGATATATAACCAACAGACAGTCCTACTCTTTTAGCTAAATCATTTAATGTATAGTTTTTGCTTTTCCTAATACCCCGTATTTTCTCTCCGAGCATTCAAAAATCCTCCTGTAAATTTACTTGAATGAATCCGTATATGACATCTGGCAATTCATTTAAGCAACCAAAAATATATTAACATAATGATAACATTTTTTTGCAAATATTAAAAGGGTTTTTTCAAAAAAAACTTCTGAAAAAGTAATATTTTTACAAAATTATACGTTAAATGCAAATCATATTATTCATATAGGCAAAAATATGTTTAATTTGGCACCATTTATAAACAATAAATTCATTATTTATTAACTAAATATTCGATTAAGTGTTTTTTTGAGAAAGCTGAGCAATAAATAAAAATGCAGATGACTGTTTTTTTGTCATCTGCTTTTTTATTTATCGTCCCCTGTTCTTTTTTATTTTATAAGACCAAACAGATTTTTGGGGTTGTCCCGAACAGGAACCAAGACCTCCTCGGTGCCGATATGCTCTTCTTTTGAAATATCGTTCATCAACCTTAATATGGAAAAGTCCTCAATGGCAAATCCAACAGAGTCAAAGATTGTAATTTCATCAGCTTTTCTATCAATAGGCTTGCCTGTTTTGATGACATTCCATATTTCGGTTACTTTGAAATCTTCGGGCATATGCTGAATTTCACCCTCTATCCTGCTTTGAGGCTCAAATTCCACATATACATTTCCCATATGCAGAATGTCAGTTTCCAGCTCTGTTTTTCCGGGGCAGTCTCCGCCTACGGCATTAAGGTGCATTCCGGGTTCTATCATATCCTTTGTTAGTATAGTTGCCAGCTTTTTATCTGCTGTGATGGTTGTTACAATGTCAACTCCCTTGCAGGCCTCCTTGGCGCTCTTGCACTTGATGAATTTAAGGTTCTTTACATCTTTAAGGTTATTGATAAGTCTGTCTGTTGCAGCCTCATCAACATCATAGCAATAAATTTCCTCTATTCCGAGAACATAATGGAAGCCGAGGCACTGGAAATCACTTTGACAGCCATTGCCAATAAGAGCCATCTTTTTAGGCTCCTTCTTTGCCAGATATTTGGCAGCCATAACTGATGTGGCAGCTGTTCTTATTGCAGTGGTGAGTGTAAGCTCGCTCAGAAGCAGAGGAAATCCTGTGGATACTTCTGCCAGCATGCCTATTCCCATCACTGTCAAAAATCCGAACTTGGGATTTATAGGATGCCCATTTACATATTTGTAGGAGAAAAGGTCCTTATTGCCTATGGGCATAAGCTCACAAACACCTTCCTTGCAATGATGAGCAGTTCTTGGTATCTTATAGAATTCTTCCCATCTTGAATAATCCTGCTCAAGATAAGGTATCAAACGCTCAATAACCTTTTCCGGGCCTACCTTTTTCAAATACGCAGCCATTGTAGGCAGATCGATGTAATTTGTTTTTCTCATATCGCATTTCTCCTTAAATCAATTTTGTAAGTCTCCTTACAGATAAATGCTAACAAATAGAATATGGCTTTACAATAGGTTTTGCAGCATATTGTTGTAAATACAAACCAACAGATAGGATTTGTCTACTTTTATTTTAAAATAGTGGTAAAATATATAATAGAGAAATTGCGCCAAACAACTTTAATTCACAAAGAGGGATAATATGAGCAAATCAAAAACATCACATATGATACTGCAATCTGAAATATGTTCAAACTATGACATCACATCAATATGTTCATGCAACAGAGAAGTGGTGACTTCCCCCACCTCTGCCCTGCTGCATCAGCAATCCAGGTTTTTTATCATATGTGAGGGTGTGGGCAAAATTAAAATTCAAGGTTCCATATATGATTTAAAAAAAGGTTCCTTGGTTTCCATCCTCCCCTATCAATATTCAGAAATTACAGAAGTACCCGAGCCTTTGCTTTTTGATTTGGTTATATACAATTTTGACCTTTTTAATGAGATTGTGAAAATACATCTCAATTTTTTCAATGAAGATATAAGTCTTATTGAACTTTTTGGAAAAAATAATGTTACCTTGTGTGATGATGAAAGCTTTGAGGATGTACACAGAATTTTCTGCAAGCTTCAGAATGAACTTGGAACAGAATCGCTTAACATAGAAAACAAAAGAAAATATGCCTTCTCGGGAATATTTATAAGCGCAAAAATTTTGGAGCTGATTTCCATATTTGAAAGGCAGGTAAGCCTTATGCCCAAAAGTGTCGATTCTGATTATGACCATCATGATTTGATAATCCAATATATATATCTTAACTTGAACGGAAAGCCTACATT
>JAHHUC010000095.1 GCA_020024215.1 Oscillospiraceae bacterium
GATATTAAGAGGGGGAGCCGACAAGGCTATCGAGGCAGGCTGCGTCATTGCAGGAGGTCATTCAATAGAGGACAACGAGCCTAAATACGGCCTTTGTGTAACCGGTTTTGTTCATCCTGACAAGGTTTTGAGGAATCAGGGAGCAAAGGAAAACGATGTGGTGATAATCACAAAGCCCATAGGCAGCGGAATTTTATCAACAGCCGGAAAAGCAGAGCTGCTTGATGAAAAGTCACTTAAGGACCTGCATTACTATATGGCACTTCTCAACAAAAAAGCTGCTGAAAGTCTGGAGGGCCTTAATGTGAACGCCTGCACCGATATTACAGGCTTCGGACTTTTAGGTCACTGCGGCGAGATGATGGAGGGCAGCGATTTATCCATAGTAATCGAAGCAGACAAGGTTCCGTATTTTGAAAGGACAGAGGAATTTGCCAAAATGGGCATGATACCTGCAGGAGCATACCGCAACAGGGACTACATGTCCGGCAGATTTACCTGTGAGGGTGTGGATGTGTGGAAGGTTGATGCCATTGCCGACCCTCAGACCTCAGGCGGACTTTTGGTTACTATGCCTGAAGCTGATGCACAGATCTATATGCAGAGAATGAGCAAAGAGGTTTGCAGCATAATAGGATATGTGGAAAAGAAAAAAGATACATCAGTTAAAATTATTTGATTATAAAGCCGCCCATATAAGGCGGCTTTGCCATTTTTTGTATAAAATAACTTAATCAGACCTGTCAAATTGAAATATTCCTTGTTTATTTGTTTAGAAAATTAGATAAAGCTATTGCAATTTATTCTCTATTATGATATCATAGCAAAGTGACATGGGAGCAGATAGGTGCTGGTGTGCCTCTTGGTCTTCAAAACCAATGATAGGGGTTAATAGCTTCTTAGGTGGGTTCGATTCCCACATGTTCCCGCCAAATCAAAGCCGTCCTTAATGGGCGGCTTTTTCGTATATAAAAAGGAAAATTACGCCAAACATATAATGTGTTCTGTTTAAATAGAAAATGGGGGATACAGTCCTTTTATCTGCATACCCCCCACTCATATTTTTTCCGTAGCTTCAAAGCCTTCTCAGTAGTAACTGTTCGTTTTGTTATATTATTCTAAGTTATTAGAAATTTTGGGGTAATTGTGGACAGTCTTTTCTTTTTCAATCTGAGGAAGCTTAAAAGCAATGCCTTTGCTGCAAAATTTATAGGCTGCAAGTTTCATCTTAATTTCAATAGCTTTTCTCACCAAAATATTGGAACACTGTATATTTTCTCTCTTGCTCAAAGCTCAGAGAAAGAAATGCCCACAGATTTTGATTTTTATTTGCTGGTGCATCACTTAATTTTTATTTTTCTTTCTTTTAAAATTTCTTTGGTAGCATAGCTTTTCTTTGTATATATAATTGTATCAAGCTCTTTGTCAAAATCGGTTTGGCAGATGTATCTTACACCGTTTTCAATATATTCAATGTTTCCTATCCAATCAGGGTAAAGCTGAAATTCCTCATCCTTTGATAAATCGGACAGCAAATTTTCATCTGAAATAATATTTTCCAAAGGCTCGCCTTTGTGCTCACCGGTCAGATTTATTTCTGCCTGTCTTTCTATTTTATCAAGATAGGCAAAAGCATCCTTTTCTATCTGAAGTCCGACCTCTTTTAAATCATCCTGACTATATATGTACTTCTTTCCGGTTTGTTTAAGAGGTTCAAGCAGCTGTTCGATCTCTTCTGCTGGCAAATCGGAAAATTCATCCAGTCTGGTATAAAAAATCAGCTTATATTTTCCCTCATCGGATGTGTCAAAGCGCATAAGCACCTTCGGATTTGTTCCGCTTATTCTTACAAATTCATCATCTTCAAATCTGAATTCAGCATATTCTGTCAAAGCATAAACTGAGATCATATTTTCCTCTGTAAATATTTCAATAACTTTAGATCCTGCGCTTTGAAATTCTCCCGGCAGATAATTCCCTTTATTTTTACTTATGATCGCTTCTTTTATTGCAGTATCAAGATGATCGGGGACTGGGATAGTATTTTCACCAAAGTTCTTTGGATTTTCTGTAATTTTACTTGCTGTTTTATTTTTATTTTCCTGAGCTTCTTGCATGCCGCAGGATATAAATGATATTGCAATCAACATGATAAATGTCCATACCAAAAAAATTTTCATGCTTTCCTCCCAATTTTTGAAGTGTGTGTAAATTTTATTTAAGATGATAATATCATAAAAATGGTAAGAAAATATAGCAAATTTAAAATAAAAACATCAGCATCTCAATAAAGAGGTGCTGATGTTTTATGTTCAGCGAATAAATACAAGATCTATCCGCACATTGGTTTTAAAGCTTATTTGCCTGCTCTTTTTGCAAGTGCGTCATACTTTTCCTTGGCATTTTCGGTAGCCTTTGCAAAGAGCTCGGTTGCCCTTTCGGGGAATGCAAGCTGTAAGGAGGAATATCTTACCTCACCCTTGATGAACTCCTCATAATCTGCTGTGGGAGCCTTGGAGTCTAAGATGAAGGGATTCTTTCCTTCCTTCTTGAGCTCAGGGTTGAATCTGAAAGTGTTCCAGTAGCCGGCAGCAACTGCGTTCTTGATTTCCGTCTGAGCCTTGCTCATACCGGCCTTGATTCCATGGTTGATACAGGGAGCATAACCGATGATGAGTGAAGGTCCGTTGTAAGCTTCAGCTTCGGCAATAGCCTTTACGCACTGTGCATAGTCAGCACCCATTGCAACCTGTGCAACATAGATGTAACCATAGCTCATGGCGATGGAAGCCAAATCCTTCTTCTTAACCTCCTTGCCTGCTGCTGCAAACTGTGCAACTGCGCCGGTGGGTGTAGCCTTGGAGGACTGTCCGCCTGTGTTGGAATAAACCTCTGTGTCAAATACGAAAATGTTTACATCCTCGCCTGTTGCAAGAACATGGTCAACACCGCCGTATCCGATATCATAAGCCCAGCCGTCTCCGCCGAAGATCCAAACAGATTTCTTGGAGAGGTAATCCTTGTCATTTAAAATCTCGGCAGCAAGAGCGGAGGAATCCTTTTCTAAAAGGGCAACCATCTTGTCTGTGGCTGCTCCGTTGAGCTTTCCGTCGTCCTTGGTTGCAAGATATTCTTCACAGGCAGCTTTTAATTCAGCATTAGCTGTTTCGGAAACTAGCTTTTCAACCTTGGCAATATTTCTGTTTCTGATAGCCTTCTGACCTAAGTTGATGCCAAGGCCGAATTCAGCATTATCCTCAAACAGTGAGTTGCCCCAGGCAGGTCCCTTGCCCTTCAAGTTGGTGGTGTAGGGTGTGGAGGGAGCAGAGCCGCCCCAAATGGAGGAGCATCCTGTTGCGTTGGCGATGAACATTCTGTCTCCGAAAAGCTGTGTTACAAGCTTTGCATAGGGTGTTTCGCCGCAGCCTGCGCAGGCGCCGGAGAATTCCAGCAGGGGCTTCTTGAACTGGCTGCCCTTAACTGTATTTTCCTTGAACTTTTCAATAACTGCACTGTCTGCTTCAAATGTGTTTGCATATTGGAACACATCCTGCTGATCCAGCTGGCTCTCAAGATTCTGCATAGAGAGTGCCTTGTTGCCCTTCATTCCCGGGCATACATTAGCACAGGAGCCGCAGCCTGTGCAGTCTAAGGGGGAAACTGTCACAGCAAATTTATAGTCGGGCATACCTGTCATGGGAAGAGTTTTCATATTTTCGGGTGCATTCTTTGCCTGCTCTTCATTTAAAGCAACCAATCTTATGGAAGCATGGGGGCAAACCAAAGAGCAGAAGCCGCACTGTATGCAGTTTGCAGGCTCCCATGAGGGAACGTCAACTGCAATGCCTCTCTTTTCAAATGCGGATGTTCCCTGAGGAAGTGTTCCGTCAACAGAGGAGAGGAATGCAGAAACGGGAAGCTTGTCTCCCATCTGAGCATTAGCAGGTACAACTACGTTGTTTACATAGTCAACCAGATCCTTGTTGTCACCTGTGAATTTAGGATGCTCAATAGCTCCAAAAGAGGACTTCCAGGAAGCGGGAACCTCAACCTTGTGAGCGCCGTTTACACCGGCATCAATAGCTTCATGATTCTTCTTTACAACATCTGCGCCCTTCTTGCCGTAGGACTTTGTGGCGGCATCCTTCATATATTTAACTGCCTCATCAATGGGGATAATGTTTGCAAGATGGAAGAAGGCAGACTGAAGAATTGTGTTGAGGCGGTTGCCAAGGCCTATTTCACGGGCTATCTTAACAGCATCAATGGTGTAGAAATTGATTTCGTTGTCAGCAATAAATCTCTTTACATCGCCGGGCAGATGCTTTTCCAGCTCCTCCATATCCCAAGGACAGGCCAAGAGGAAAGTGCCGCCTTTTTTAAGGTCGGAAACCATGTCATACTTATCAATATAGGAGGCGTTGTGACATGCTACAAAATCAGCCTTATTGATAAGGTATGTGGAGCGGATGGGCTTCTTTCCGAATCTGAGGTGTGAAACCGTAACTCCTCCGGACTTTTTGGAGTCATATGCAAAGTAAGCCTGAGCATACATATTTGTGTTGTCGCCTATAATCTTAATGGAGTTCTTGTTAGCTCCCACAGTACCGTCAGAGCCAAGTCCCCAGAATTTGCATGATGTTGTTCCCTGCGGAGCTGTATCAGGATTTTCTCCTAAGGGGAGTGAGAGGTTTGTAACATCATCTTCAATTCCCACTGTAAATCTCTTCTTGCCTGCATTCTTTGCGTTTTCATAAACTGCGATTATCTGTGCAGGTGTTGTGTCCTTAGAGCCTAAGCCATAGCGGCCGGAGAACATGGGAAGAGAGCCGAACTTTGTCTCTCTGAGGCCTAAAGCCACATCAAGATAAAGAGGCTCGCCCACAGAACCTGGCTCCTTTGTTCTGTCGAGTATAGAGAGTGTTTTGCAGCTGTCGGGAATAGCCTCTGCCAGCTTTGAAGCTACAAAGGGACGATATAATCTTACCTTTACAAGACCTACCTTTTCGCCCTTTGCGTTGAGATAGTCAATAGTTTCACATATGGTGTCGCAAACAGAGCCCATAGCGATGATAACATGCTCTGCATCAGGTGCACCGTAATAGTTGAACAGCTTGTAATCTGTTCCTATCTTTTCATTCACCTTGTCCATATATTCTTCAACAACAGCGGGAAGCTCATCATAATATCTGTTGGATGCCTCTCTTGTCTGGAAGAAGATGTCAGGGTTCTGTGCAGAGCCTCTGAGCACAGGATGCTCGGGATTCAAGGCTCTTTCTCTGAAGGCCTTCACAGCATCCATATCCACCATATCCTTGAGGTCATCATAATCCCAGACCTCAATCTTCTGAATCTCGTGGGATGTTCTGAAGCCGTCAAAGAAGTGAACAAAGGGAACTCTGCCCTTTATTGCGCTTAAATGAGCCACAGCGCCCAAGTCCATTGTCTCCTGAACATTAGAGGAGCACAGGAAAGCAAAGCCTGTCTGACGACATGCGTAAATATCGGAGTGATCTCCGAAGATGGAAAGCGCATGGGAAGCTATTGCTCTTGCTGAAACATTGATAACTGCGGGGAGAAGCTCTCCTGCGATCTTATACATATTGGGGATCATCAGAAGAAGTCCCTGGGAAGCTGTGTAGGTGGTGGTGAGCGCACCTGCTGCCAAGGAGCCGTGAACAGCGCCTGCTGCTCCGCCCTCAGACTGCATCTCGGTCACTCTTACCTCGTCCCCAAAGATATTCTTTTTGCCGCCTGCACTCCAAACATCTGTGACCTCAGCC
>JAHHUC010000096.1 GCA_020024215.1 Oscillospiraceae bacterium
GGTACTTATATGAAAGAAAATATCTATTTTCGTCTGCTTAAAAACAGAAGCTTTATGGCATATTGGAGTTCAACAACTCTGCTTCGTCTGGCATCTGATATTTTACAGTTTGCTCTTGCGGTTTATGTGCTTGATATTGAAGGCTCGGCTTTTGTCTATTCAACTGTTCTGTCAATTATTATCCTTCCACGCATACTGTGCAGCTCATTTGCCGGATATTTGGCAGATTGCAAAGACAGCATACAAATTCTGCGCAAGGGCACCTTTGGATTGAGCATTTTGATCGCCTGCTTTTTTGCTGTACATATGCTTGCAATTCCTCTTAACCTTTTGCTCATTTATGCATTGGTTATCTTGTTGGAGTTATATGAGACATTCATAAATCCTGCACAGGGAAAGGCGCTTGCCATTATAGTAACCGAGGAGGAAATTTCTTATGCAAGCAAACTTGCCTGCCTGGATGATGGAATTGCAGAAATTCTGTCACCTGTCACAGCGGCTTATTTTTATAGCTGCTTTGGCCTTACAGGTGTTTTTGGAATCACACTTTTTATAGAAGCATCCGCATTTTTTCTGACACTTCTCATCCATAAAAATAAGCTTTGTGCCAATGCAGGCATTATAGAGGATAAACATTTAAAATTCTCCTTGAAAGATACATACAATGCATATGCAAATGCAGCTTCATGCCTCAAAAATCACCCCTATATAATTGGAATAATGCTGCTTGCACCGCTTTTTAATTTTTTTGTCAGCCCTTTGTTCTCAATTACTGCACCCCATTATTTTTGTATCACAATGCAGTCTGATGTGGATATGTATGCTATGTTCAATGCATCTCTTGGAATTTCAGGCTTGATTTCTCCCTTGCTTGCTATGGTGTTTATCAGTGACAAGGATGAATACAGAACAAATAGCTGCACTGTTTCTGCATCAGCTGCAATTTTGCTGTGTGTCGGATCAATTTTACACTTTGCCGGCAATATCCTTCCTCCAATTGCGTTGATTTATATCATAACTGCGGCGATGTCTTTGCTTGTTGCAGGTGTAACTATAATGAATATTGCTGCCTCTATTACAATAAAAAAGCATATTCCAAAGCAAATTTTGGGCAGGGCCATTTCTATTGTTCAGCTTTTCGCCGCAATATCCATACCAATAGGGCAGCTGTTCTTTGGCTTATGTGCAGATAAGCTTCATGTTTCAGCGTCTTATTTTCTTTCTGCGGCAGGTCTTTCTATTACCTTGGCAGTGATGGTTAAAACCTATCATGCTGTAAATAATGAGGCAGGCAGATAGCGGAAATAGCTTTCTGTTCCATGACATTTTGCTTGTCTGCTGTAAAATCTTCAGGTATAATATACTTTATAATGCATAAAAAATGTGAAGATATAAAAAAGGTGCAATGCTTTTTTAAAATTTATTTTCAACGGCTTTGGAATTATTATGCACCGGATATACAGCATAAATATTTTGATTTGTATTTGGGGTTTTATGTATATGCGAAATGAGATAGAAAGAGTTATAAAGGAAAATAATATAGAGCGGTCAAGATGCTTTGAGTGTTCTAAAATCCGCTATGCTTCAATCATTAAAAAAATTGAGCAAACCTTTGTCTTACATGGCAAAAATATACATTGGTCTAATATGGGACATGGGTTTAATCCTAAATGGCAGTGCAAAACAAAGAATATATCAAAAGACATGATGTGGATTGATAAATTGCCTTATATACTTCCCAAAGGAGAAAATGAGGTGTATGTTTTATTTGAGGACACCCAAAATTATAAGCCAAAGTATTGGCTTTATGAGATGTGTATTTTGGAGCTTTGCTTAATAGTTAAAGAGGTATATGGGCTGAATGATTATTATATTATTTCCAAAAAATTCAACTGGCTTATAAGCGAATGTCATGAAGATGTTGTTTCGTTTGTCGGAAGTTCATTGGATCTTTCCTGCTTTGATGAATAAAAAACGAAACTATATGAACCTTTAGACCTTTGCCTTCTGCTCTGCTCTCTTAATAGTTAAATGCAAAAAACCGCTGACACACCATAGGGTGAAAGGTCAGCGGTTTTGCACATAAAAAATGCTTATCTAAGCTAAATTCGGTAATGAAGTATATCACTTCATTATTTTAACAAATAGAAGAAACCCAAATAAAATCATTGAATTCCTCTAATATTATAGAAAAATATCGCAAATAAGTCAATGCAAAAACTTATTTTTAGAAGCGAATCTATACTTTATTACAGCAATTTATGTAATACAATAGAAAATAAATAATTTATGGGTGAAGATTTGTGTATTATTAAAGCTTATTCGCCGTCAAAATAAGGAGGAAAAAATGCCAAAGCATGGAGAAAATATCTATCACAGGAAGGATGGACGCTGGGAAGCAAGATACATTCGTTTTTATGAAAATGGCAAGGCGAAATATGGTTATTTATATGCAGCAACTTATGGAGAGGTTAAGGCTAAAAAGGAAGCCGTTATATCTGTGCTGTCAAAGACCAAGGGTGCATTTTGCAAAGATACAATCACTTTTGCTGATTTGTCGGCTTTATGGCTTAGAAGCGTACAGGTATCCATAAAGGAGTCCACATATACACGATATGTGCGCATTGCAGAAAAATATTTGAATCCCATTATGGGCGATTTAAGGCTAAACAGAATAGATTCTGCGTTTATAAATAATATTCCCCAAATACTTCTGAAATCCGGGGGAATTTATAAAAAAGAGCTATCCTCTAAAACTGTCAGTGATATTCTTTGTGTATTGAAGTCTGTTATAAGGTTTGGAGAAGAGAATGAGTATGCTGTTCCCTCTTTGAAAGGTTTAAAATTTCCGCAAAAAAACAAAAAAGCTATCACCATTTTATCAGATGAAAATTTGTCTAAAATACAGCAAAGTATATTGAATTCCGAGGATACAGTGAGCCTCGGAATTATTTTTGCACTTTTTACAGGCATAAGAATCGGTGAGCTGTGCGGTTTAAAATGGGGAGATATCAATTTTGATACAGGTGTTGTTCATATAAGAAGAACTGTTGAAAGGATTGCAGATTTGGATCATTTATCTGAGCACAAAACCAAAATCATTGTAAATGAGCCTAAAACAAAAAGCTCTGTACGCTCAATTCCTCTTCCGGTTTTTCTCTTTGATTATCTTAAAAAAAGAAGAAAGCAAAGCAGCTTTTATGTGCTTACATCCAACTTATCTTATACCGAGCCCCACCAGTTTTACACACTATATAAAAGGTATATAAAAAAACTGGGCTTGGATGATTACACTTTTCATGCCCTTCGCCACACATTTGCTACACGCTGTGTAGAGCTGGGCTTTGATGCAAAATCGCTTTCTGAAATTTTAGGACATTCAAGCATCACAACAACTCTTTCTATATATGTTCACCCGACAATGAATCAAAAAAAGCAGCAGATGAACAAGCTGAATTTCAGTCATCAATAGCCGTCAAAAATATGGTCACTCTCACTCCAAACCCCATGCTTTTATGGGTGTTTGGAGCTTTTTTATAATGAAGTGATATACTTCATTATCCATCTGAGGTGATTTTAATAAGCTTTGCCTTTATATGATATGCAGAGGATAAGAATATTATCAAAAAATCTTCAGCCTTTTAAAATGTCGACTTGAGATTTTAAAATAAGCTTTCCTTTTTCTAAATTGGAAATTTGCAGTCTCACCTTTTTGCATATGGTGAAAATAGCTGATAAAATCGGCATCCGTTTCCACTTAGCAAAGCCTTTGCAGGTCTTAAAGTATGTCTGCAAGGAGGCAAGGCTATGAAGTAAAGTATAGTTTTAAAATCTATTTTTGAAGGGGTGCGCTGCTATGGCTATAAAGCTTTTTAAGCATAATCAAAAGGCATATGCAGCAGTCAAGGCTTTGCTTTGCAAAACCAACAAGGCAGCAGTGGTTCATCCAACCGGAACAGGCAAGTCCTTTATAGCCTTTAAGCTTTGCGAGGACAATTTGGATAAAAAGGTTTGCTGGTTATCTCCGTCTGAATATATTTTTAATACACAGGCTGAAAACCTTGAGGAAACAGGTGCAGAGGTTCCTGAAAACATAAGCTTTTACACCTATGCCAAGCTGATGTGCATGGAAAAATCAGAGATAGCCTCCATAAAGCCCGATATCATAATTCTGGATGAGTTTCATAGATGCGGAGCCGAGGTTTGGGGAAGGGGAGTAGCTGAGCTTTTAAGCTGTTATCCCAATGCCTGCCTGCTGGGACTTTCGGCAACCCATATCAGGTATTTGGATAACCAAAGGAACATGGCAGATGAGCTTTTTGATGGAAATATAGCTTCCGAAATATCTTTGGGAGATGCCATAGTGAGAGGAATTTTAAATCCTCCTAAATATGTGCTTTCAGTTTTTTCCTATCAAAAGGATTTGGAAAAGTACGCTTGCAGGGTAAGGCATGCGAAAAATAAAGCCGTCAGAGATGCAGCATCAGAATATCTTGAGGCATTGAGGCGGGCTTTGGAAAAAGCAGACGCTTTAGATGAAATTTTTGACAAGCATATGACCGATCGCGATGGCAAATACATAGTTTTTTGCTCTAATGTAGAGCACCTTCACCAGATGATGAAGGCTGCCCAAGGTTGGTTCTGTAAGGTGGATAAAAATCCCCATTATTACTGCGCTTATTCCGAAAACCCTGAAACTGACGAGGATTTTAGCAAGTTCAAGGAAGATGAAAGCGAACATTTAAAGCTTTTGTTTTGCGTGGATATGCTCAATGAAGGAATCCATGTAAAGGATATAAGCGGAGTAATTTTGCTGCGCCCTACTGTTTCCCCGATCATCTATAAGCAGCAGATAGGCAGGGCTTTATCTGCCGGCGGGAAAAAAGATGCCGTTATATTCGATATAGTTTTAAATATTGAAAATCTTTACAGCATAGGGGCAATACAAAAGGAAATGCAGATAGCCACAACCTATTATAAAGAGCATGGGATGACAGAAGAAATTGTTAATTCCCGGTTTTTAATCACAGATGAGGTGAAAGATTGCATCGATCTTTTCAATGGCTTAAATGAGACACTTTCTGCTTCCTGGGAGATGATGTATCTCTCTGCCAAGCAATATTATGATAAATTTCAAAGTCTGGATGTCCCTGTGAGGTATATGACAGAGGAGGGCTTTTCTCTGGGGCTTTGGGTAAGAACTCAAAGAATGGTTAGAGAGGGGAAATGCACAGGTATTTTGACAGCTGAACAGATAAAAAAGCTGGATGATATAGGCATGCGATGGAATAGCAGCAGAGATGCAGCTTGGGAGAAAAATTACAGCATAGCAAAATCCTATTTTGAAAGGTTCGGCCGCCTGCCGATAACCGTAAGCGACAGGTGCTTTGAAGGCATAAAATTAGAGCGTTGGCTCTCAAAGCTCAGAAGCTACAAAAAAAGCGGGATACAGTCGGATTACTTGACAACGGAAAGAATAGAAGCTTTGGATAAAATAGGCATGGTTTGGGATATTCCCGATTTCATTTGGGAGCAGAATTACCATGCAGCTGTGGAATTTTACAAGCAACACGGCAATTTAAAGGTTCCGAGAGATTATGTAAGCCCTGACGGAATAAAGCTGGGACTTTATCTTGCAACAACAAGAAGAACCATGCAAAACGGAAACAGGGATAAGGTTATTACAGAGGAACAGATTCTGAAATTAAAGGAACTGGGAGTTGATTTTCATAAAAGAAAGACTGTTTCATGGAAAGAGGCTTATGAATATGCCTCCCAATA
>JAHHUC010000097.1 GCA_020024215.1 Oscillospiraceae bacterium
CATTGGAAGAAGCAAGAGAAGAACCTTCTGAACTTATCTTTGATTCTTCTGACTGAGATGGTAAAGCCAAGCTTTCACTGCTTTCAAAAGCATCGTCTCTCTGCGAGCAGGCACACAAACAAATGCAAATTAAAAATCCTATAACCAAAAGCATTTTTCTTTTCATTTTTAATAACCCTCATTTTCAATTTTTAACTAATTATACCATATTAAATAAAAAAGGTCACCTATTGGTGACCTCTGGAATATGAAAGCAAAGTGCCCTTTGTTTTTATAAAAATCTAATTTACTTGGAAAGCTTTTCAGCATATGCAATCTTAGCGCATACGCAGAAAATTTCCATAGCCTTATCCAGCTCTTCAATGGAGGGGAATGAGGGGGCAATTCTTATATAGGAATCGTCGGGGTCATTCTTGTAAGGATGAGTTGCGCCTGCGCCTGTAAGTGTAACTCCTGCCTCCTTGCAAAGCTCAACAATTCTCTTTGCACAGCCCTTAGGAGCTATATAGGTTACAAAGTATCCGCCGTCAGGCTCAACATAGGAGCCTATTCCCATAGGTGCCAGATTATTTTTGAGTGCGTTGATAACACTGTCAAAGCGCGGTCTTAAAATTTCGGCGTGTTTTTTCATATGCTCACGGATTCCGTCAGCATTCTTGAAGAAGCGAACATGCCTTAACATATTCATCTTGTCCCAGGAGATGGACTGAGCAGAAAGCTGCTTTTCAACAAATTTGATATTATCCTCGGAGGCTGCAAAGAATGCCACACCTGCGCCGGGGAAGGTTATCTTTGATGTGGAGCCGAACATATAGCACATATTGGGATTGCCTGCCTTTTTGCACTCCTGCAAAATGTTGCACACAGGAACATCCTTATATACATAGTGAACAGCGTAGGCATTATCCCAGAAAATTCTGAAATCCTTGGCAGCAGGCTTCATGGCAGCAAGCCTCTTTACAGCCTTATCTGAAAATACGGAGCCTAAGGGATTTGAATATTTTGGAACACACCACATACCCTTTACGCTTTCATCCTTTATAAGCTCCTCAATAGCATCCATATCGGGGCCGTCCTCATTCAAGGGAACAGGTATCATCTCAATATCCAAAAATTCGCAGATGGTAAAATGTCTGTCATATCCGGGGACAGGGCAGATAAACTTTACCTTGTCATATTTGCACCACGGCTTGTCAGAGCCTAAAACTCCCTTGAGCATTGCCCTTGCCATAGAGTCATACATAAATGTAAGTGAGGAGGAGCCTACAACAATTATCTCATTCTCGTTTACACCCATATAATCTGAAAACATTCTTTTTGCATCAACAATACCTGTCAGCTCACCATAGTTGCGGCAGTCGATTCCGTTTTCTGCCTTGAAATCGCTTTTGGAATTGAGCACATCAAGCATGGGGAGGCTTAAAGCCAGCTGCTCCTGACCGGGCTTTCCCCTTGCCATGTTGAGCTTGAGATTCATTGACTTAAATCCATCATATTCCTCTTTAAGTCGGGAAAGCTCCTGTGATAGCTGATTTTCATTCATCTGTGCGTAATTCATCTTTGGATACTCCTTATATATTTTTTTAGATATTAAAGCTCGGCATTTCCCGGTGTTCTTGGGAATGGAAGAACATCCCTTATGTTGCTTATTCCTGTCATATACATTATAAGCCTTTCAAAGCCCAGACCATAGCCTGCATGATGGGTTCCGCCGTATCTTCTCAAATCAAGATACCAGCTGTATGCCTCTGTGTCCATGCCACATTCCTTCATTCTTCTTTCAAGGACATCCAGCCTTTCCTCTCTCTGACTTCCGCCTATTATCTCACCAACACCGGGAACCAGAAGGTCCATAGCCGCAACCGTCTTTTCATCGTCATTAAGCCTCATGTAAAAGGCCTTTATCTCCTTGGGATAATCTGTGACAAATGTGGGCCTTTTGAAATATTCCTCGGTGAGATATCTCTCATGCTCTGTCTGAAGGTCAATTCCCCACTTGACAGGATAATCAAACTTATGTCCCGATTTTTCCAAAATCTCTACCGCCTCGGTGTATGTCACCTTTGCAAAATCAGATGAGATGATATTCTTAATTCTCTCTATAAGCCCCTTGTCATAAAAATCATTGAAGAACTGCATTTCCTGCGGACAATTATCCAGAACATACTGCATGACATATTTTATCATGTCCCGGGCAAGCTCCATGTCATCCTCTAAATCGGCAAATGCAATTTCAGGCTCAACCATCCAGAATTCAGAGGCGTGTCTTGCTGTAAAGGATTTTTCTGCCCTGAATGTAGGTCCAAAGGTATAAACCTTTCCGAATGCCATGCACATAGCCTCAGCCTCCAGCTGTCCGGAAACTGTAAGGCTGGTTTGACAGCCGAAAAAGTCCTGAGAGAAATCAACCGACTTGTCCTCCTTAAGCGGGGGATTTTGTGCATCAAGCGTGGTCACTCTGAACATCTCACCTGCTCCCTCACAGTCGCTGGCTGTGATGATTGGAGAATGGGCATATATAAAGTTTCTTTCATTAAAGAATTTATGGATGGCAAAGGCAGCTACGCTTCTCACTCTGAACACCGCAGAATGTGTGTTTGTTCTGGGGCGCAGGTGGGAAATAGTTCTGAGATATTCCATTGTGTGCCTCTTTTTCTGCAAGGGATAATCAGGCGACGAGCTTCCCTCAACAGAAATCTCCCCTGCCTGAATTTCAAAAGGCTGCTTTGCATCAGGTGTCAAAACAAGCTTTCCTCTCACAACCAAGGCCGCGCCCACATTCTGGTGAACAATTTCGTCAAAATTATTGAGATTTTCGTTGACTACTATCTGAATACCCTTGTGGCTGCTGCCATCAAAAAGCTCTATAAATGCAATTGCTCCTGAATGTCTTAATGTCTTTACCCAACCGCATACGGTTAAATCCGAGCCGTCAAGCTTGGAGGGCTCTGCATAGATAAGACTGATATCTGTGCGCTTCATTGGTGAACATCTCCTTAAATAATCAATATATAGGTAATTATACTAAATTTTCTTATGTATGTACATAGCAAAATATATTTTTGAGCAAATAAAAAATAAAACCGCAATATAAGGTAATTTATATATAAAAAAACGGCTTTTTTCCCATAAACCTGCCGCATTTGTGCTGTTTTGAAATTTATGAAAAATATTTCTCATTTCCCCTTGATTATTGCCCGGCTTTATAGTATAATATTTCTTGCACCGATGCCGGTGTGGCGGAATGGCAGACGCACCGCACTCAAAATGCGGCGGAGAAATCCGTGCCGGTTCGAGTCCGGCTACCGGCACCATATAAAGCAGGAATGTTTAATGCATTTCTGCTTTTTTCTTTTATGAGATAAGCTTACCTCTTAATTTATGCAAAATCCTATATTAACCTAAATAAAAATCCCGCTGTGTTGATTTTTGGGCAATTTTGCCTTAAAGGTCAAGCAGTGGGATTTTTTATTATCAGGCTTATTAAAGATTTATTTTTCCGAAGGGCATTTTATTTTTCTTTGATAGCTGCCTGCATAACAGCCTCCCTGACCTTTTTTACAACAAGGGGATTAAAGGGCGAGGGCAGCACATTATCCAAACTCAATTCACTATCCGGTATGACAGAGGCTATGGCTCTTGCAGCGGCTTCCTTCATTTCATCTGTAATTTTGGCTGCTCTTGCATCCAATACACCTCTGAAAATTCCGGGAAAGGCAAGCACATTGTTTACCTGATTCGGAAAATCGGACCTTCCTGTGCCTATAACTGCGGCGCCTGCTCTTTTGGCCAAATCCGGCATTATTTCGGGGACAGGATTGCTCAGGGCAAACACAATGGGATCTTTGGACATGGAGGATATCATTTCCTCTGTGACAACTCCCGGCTTTGAAACACCTATGAGAATATCTGCGCCCTTTATGGCATCGGATATTCCTCCTGCTACATTGCTTTTATTTGTGATCTTTGCAATTTTATTCTGCTCCTCATTATTATAAGGAGCGCCCTCATAAATAGTTCCCTGGCTTTTGCAAAGAATCACATCTCCAAAGCCGAAGCTCAAAATCATTCTGGCTATGGAAATTCCGGCAGAGCCTGCGCCTATAATGGCAATTTTAAGATTTCCCAGACTTCTGCCTGTAACCTTGCAGGCATTGAGAAGCCCTGCACAGGTTATAATTGCCGTCCCGTGCTGGTCATCGTGAAAAACAGGTATATCACATTTTTCCGCAAGCTCCCTTTCAATCTGAAAGCATCGGGGTGCGCTTATATCCTCTAAATTTATACCGCCAAAGCTTTTGGATATGTTGTAAACCGTATCAATGATGACCTGCGGGTCCTTGCTGTTTATACAGATGGGAATTGCATCAATGTCGGCAAAGGTCTTGAATAATGCACATTTTCCCTCCATGACAGGCATGCCTGCCAAAGGGCCTATATCCCCTAAGCCAAGGACAGCTGTTCCGTCGGTTATTACTGCAACAGTATTTCCCCTTCCGGTATATTCATACGCCAGAGCCTCATTTTTTGCAATTTCCAAGCACGGCTCTGCAACCCCGGGAGTGTAGGCAACCGCCAGCTCTTCCTTGCTGCTTATGGGGGACTTTACATTTACAGAAAGCTTTCCCCTCCACTCTCTGTGCATTTTAAGTGCGTACTCTCTTTTATCCATGCTTATCTCCTTTCCTGATATTTTGTAAATTTCTTACTTTTCAGTATAGCAGATTGGGCATGAATACGTCTATTATAAATTTGATTTTTTTAAATAAATTTTATTGCGCAGAAGGCCTGCTGCTCCCCTGGGGGGCAATTATTGAAACATATGCTTCAGATTGAGCCAATTCAGTTTGTTTATCCTCACCACATTGCTGTTTCGGTCATAAATCCTGTGCTGTATTCCGATATATCTCTCAATAGCTGTAATAATTTCGGAATTTACGCTGCACCTCTGTCGTAGCCAAAAGGCAGTTCATCAGGGTATTCATAAAAGAAATCTGCCCCATTGCCCTATTATATCAGCCCATGTTCAGAATGTCATATTGGAAATTAGATAGCCAGCCCGAATATTTTCGATACCACCGCCGACTAAACTGCAAAACAGCCCACAGTAATCATCAAAAAAGGAATAGGGGAATTTTTTCTAATCAACTTCGGCTTCATCTTTTCAATTCAAATGACAGTCTGTATGCTGCCCATCATATGCGTGAAACTCTGATGTCGTAAAAATTATATCAGTAAAATTCCTGTTATACAAAGTCCTCTCTGCCATTTTCTCACTTTATATGCCAAATAATTGTTTTGTTTAGCTATATTTATTTTAAAGCTGCCGCTTTTTACCAATTTGTTCACCAGAACATTCAGTCAGAAGCTGAAAACTTTACACAACAAAAAAACAGCCTATCCTATTGGATAAGCTGTTCTGTGCCGGCATAACCTATTT
>JAHHUC010000098.1 GCA_020024215.1 Oscillospiraceae bacterium
AAGAAGCTTGAGGAATTCCTTTTCGTCAAAGCTTTCAGAGCCGCTTTCTGCAAATTTGAGCACAAGCCTTTCCTTGTTGGTGGAAATTCCCTCATAAAAGCTTTGGGCAATGGGAAAAAGCCGGTCGCAATAGGTTTTTCTGGTCTTGCTTATAAGGCAGGAGGCCTTTGACAGATTTTCGTCCCACTCATCCAAAAGCTCCTTTGGAAAAATTCCCTCTCTTACATCCTTTAAAAGGCTGTTTCTCTGATTGAGTATCTTTTTATACCTGCTTAAAAGCACCAGATATCTGGGCTTTAATTCCCCGATGACCAAATCAAGAAGCGCCCTTCTTTCAGAGGAGCTTCCCTTTATGCACAAAAGATGGGCAGGGGAAAATATGACGGCAGCAAAATTTCCGCAAAGGGATGAAAGGCTGTTTTTTTTAACTCCGTTTAGCAAGGCTTCCTTTTTTCTTCCCAGTGTGTAGCTTATGCTCTGCTCTCTCTGAAAGGCAAAAAACTCAAAATCGCAGCGGGCAAAATCGCCGTCAAAGGGTATAAAATCCCCCTCCTTGGAATTTAAAAAGCTTTTGCTGCCGGTTAAAAGCCACATTGCCTCAAGAAGGTTTGTCTTGCCCTGTCCGTTGGCGCCGCATATGACATTTATATCGGGGCTGGGCATAAAGGAAAGCTCTCTTAAATTTCTGAAGGCTGATATATAGGCTTTAGTTATCTTCACTTTTGCTTACCAGATAGGAGCCGTAAATTCCCTCAACCCTATCGCCGTCATAAAGCTTTTTTCCTCTCATGGTGCAAATTTCACCATTCACCTTTATTTTTCCCTCCTTTATGCCTTCCTTTGCCATAGCTCCGGTCATGGCATCTCCTGCAAGCTTCAAAAATGAATCCAGCTTGATAAAGGGTGTGTTTATAAAAATCTCTTTCATAATGACCTCTTTTTTGTTATTCCGCTTTAAGCCTTACAGGCAGCACCAGAAACAGGAAGCTGTCCCCCTTTGTGGGCATCACCTTCATGGGGCTTAAAGAGCCTGATATCTCCAATATTATCTCGTCGCTGCCGGTGTTTTTCAAAGCATCCAGCAGATATCTGTTGTTAAAGCCCATCTCCAGCTCGTCGCCTTCTAAAAATTGTGCAGAAAATGAATCGGTCGCCTTTCCTAAGGAGGTGGAGCAGGAAATATTTATTTCATTTTTCCTGAATTTTATTCTCAAGGGACTTTTCAACCGGTCAGAAATAAGAAGTCCGGTTCTCTCGCAGGAATCTATAAAGCTTCTTACATTCACCTTTATTTTAACAGTGGGATTTTTTGGAATAGCCCCCATATAATCGAGGAAATCCCCCTCTAAAAGCCGTGTGTATATCTTATAATTGCCGATGGATACCGCAAGATTCCTCTTTGTCACCTGCAAAAGTGCATCCTCCTGCTCGTCCTTCAATATCTTGGAAATTTCCCCCAGTGCCTTTCCGGGCACAACAAAGCGGAAATCCTCGCTGTGAGAAACCCGTTCATGCCTTAAAGCCAGGCGGAAGCCGTCCAGCGAAACTATGTTGAAGGACCCGTCAGAGGTGGCTTCAAAAAGTGATCCGGTGTGAATCGGCTTGGAATCGTTCTGGCTTACGGCAAAAAGCGTCTGCTCTATCATGGATTTAAGTGTGCTTTGGGAAATTTTCAACTGGTGAAAATCCTTTATCATGGGTATAACGGGAAATTCCGGGAATTCCTCTGCGCTCATCGCCATAAGCTTATATTCGGCAAAGCCGCATTTAATGGTGGTTAAAAACTTTTCATCCACCTCAATGTCAACCTCGTTTCCGGAAAGCCTTCTGAGAATGTCGCAGAACATTCTGGCGGTTATGATAAATTCTCCCATTTTTTCAACCTGTGCAGCTATTTCTGTCTCTATTCCCAATTCAAGGTCATATCCTGTTAGGCGAAGCTTGTTATCTTGAGCCTTTATCAATATTCCCTCTAAGGCAGGAAGAGCTGATTTTAAGGAGACTGCCCTGCTTACAACGCTGCATGCCTCTGAAAGCTCCTGCCTGTTAACTTTAAATTTCATGTTCTGACTCCCCTTTTGATTGCATGGTGCTTTTGCACCGTTTAAAAAGAAAAAAGATATATATAATATATTATTTATTAGTAGTCGCCGTAGGGGCTGTTGATTTTGTTAAAAACTATTTAAAGCTTTATTTTAAGCCCTTTAGTGAAAATTGCGGGCTTTAAAAGCTGTGTTAAAAATATATTTAAAACAAAACGGCAAAATGTAGAATGTGGAATGTCTTTAAAAGACAAGTGTTGAAAGTTGAAAGAAGTTTGAATACTTTTAACAACTTTTTAGTTTTCCACAGGTACAAAATGTTGACTAATTTTCTGTTTTCACATTTTTTATAATGTCATCTATGGTATTTTTAAAGTGAGGATTTGTTTCCATCATGTTTTTAACCTGATTTAAGGCATACACCACAGTGGAGTGATCCCTGCCCCCAAATTCCTCTCCTATGGCTGCCATTGATATCTGTGTAACCTCTCTTATAATGTACATGGACGCCTGCCTTGCCAAGGATATCTGTGCGGCGCGCTTGTTGCTCTTTACATCAGAGGGCGTAACCTCATAATATCTTGACACCTCGTTGATTATTCTTTCTATTATAACAGAAAGGGGCTGGCTGTCGTTCAGTATGTCCCTTATGGCGTTTTGTGCGGTCATTATGGTGGGTGTCATTCCGGCTAAAAGCTTGTAGGCCTTTATTTTTTTAACGGCGCCCTCCAGCTGCCTTATGTTGGTTTTAAGCCGTGTGGCTATATAATCCACCACGTCGGAAGAAATCTCAAGCCCTAAAAGCTCCGCCTTTCTTTTTATTATCGCCACCCTCGTCTCATAATCAGGGGGCTGTATGTCGGCTATAAGGCCGGATTCAAACCTTGTTCTCAGGCGGTCCTCCAGTGTTTTTATCTCCTTTGGCGGACGGTCGGAGGTCAGCACTATTTGCTTTCCTGCCTCATAAAGGGCGTTGAAGGTGTGGAAAAATTCCTCCTGTGTGGAGTCCTTTCCCCCTATAAATTGGATATCGTCCATTAAAAGCACATCCACAGGCCGATATTTTTCCCTGAAGGCAGCCATGGAGTTTTTTGAAAGTGAGGCTATCAGCTCGTTGGTGAAGTCCTCGCTTTTTACATAAAGTATGTTGCTTTTTGGGTTGTTGTCCTTTATCTCGTTGCATATGGCACAAAGCAGGTGTGTTTTTCCCAAGCCGCTTTCACCGTGTATGAAAAGCGGGTTGTAGGCCGCAGCCGGAGCCTGCGCCACAGCCAGAGAGGCCGCATGTGCAAATTTGTTTGAGGAGCCCACAATAAAGTTTCCGAAGGTGTATTCGTATTCTCCGTTAGGATTGCTGTCGCCCTCTTCCTCCTTATGCCCCGATTTTTCCTCCTTTGCTCCATCCTTCTCCTCCTCTGAGGAAAATGTGAGCATAACGTCAATTTCAAAGCCCATCACAGCTGTAAAAGCGTCCTTTATCAGGGGGAGATATCTTGTTTCAATAATTGTTTTTCTTAATTCGGTGGTGGTCATCAAGGTGGCTGAACTTTCGGTAAGATCTGTACATTCCAAATCCTTTATCCACAAAGAGTAGGGAGCGGCAGGCATATTTTTACTGCAAAATTCCTTTACTACCGAAAAAACCTCCGAACAGGTACTCATGGCTTGTCCTCCTTGTTAAAAAGTTTATAAAAAAATAAGTAAAAATGCGCACAAGAATACTCAGTTATCATACCATAAAATAGGCGAAAGCACAAGTTTTAAACAGCGCAAAACAAGCTTAATATATAATGTAAAGAGGGGCAAAGCCCAAAAGAGCACAAGGCTTTTTGAAGGGGCTTTTTTCTCTTATCTATTTTACATAAATTATACTTATAAAAAAGAGCGTATTTGGTGCATAACAGATAAGTAAACAGTATAGTTTCCTCTTTTTTAAAATCCCGTCAGTCCCCGGGAATTTTTCACAAAATTTATGGTGAAAATATGTTTATTTTCTATAATTTAAAATTAAGCCCGCCACTTATAAGAATTATCTGCATCTTTCCCCTTCTTTTATTTTTTTTGCATCAAAGATGAGCAAAAGAAAAAGCTTTATAAAACGACAGCTTTTTCCTTTTTTAAAGCCTTCCCCTCCCTCCTCCTCCTTTTTCCCCCTTTTTTTAAAAATTTTGCCGTTTTTAGATTTTTTCTCCCCTTCTCAATCTGATTTTTGAATAAATATAAATTTTTCAACAAAATTTATAACACGCTGTTGAAATCTCCCCTTTCATCTCCCCCATTTTATTTCCGTAAAAATTTATACCGTCTGTATGCGCCGCTTTCTTCCGCTTTCTTGAAAGAAAGCTTGGCAAAGAACTTTATTTCGCACAGGTAAAAAAGCTTTTGTCACAACTTTAGTGCCTGCGTATGTTATAGATTGACATTTTGTAATGATAAGCACATTTAGGTTAAGCCTTAATCAATTTTCTGCTTTAAAGAAAGCTTGCAAAGAATTTAATTTCGCACAGGTAAAAAGATTTTTGCAGAACTTTAATTCCTGCGTATGTTAGAAATTGACATTTTGTGATGATAAAGCATATTTAGGTTAAGCTTTATTTTTGCCAATCTGTCTTAAAATTTTAATATAAGCGGACAGCATCGAAAAAATTCATCTGACAGCAAGATGCGCTATTTAAGTATAATTGATATCCTGCATAGGAAAATCTAAAAATTTTT
Source organism: Oscillospiraceae bacterium (assembly GCA_020024215.1). Classification (GTDB taxonomy): domain Bacteria; phylum Bacillota; class Clostridia; order Oscillospirales; family Ruminococcaceae; genus Yanshouia. The sequence goes on from JAHHUC010000098.1 coordinate 4,758, forward strand.
TGGCGCAGCCTTCGCTTTCTTAAAAGAAAGCACGCTTTTTCGAGAAAAAGCTTAGCAAAAAGCTTTAATCCGCACAGGTAAAAAAGCTTTTGGCATAAAGTTTAATTCCTGCGTGTGTTAGAAATTGACATTTTGTAATGATAAGCACATTTAGGTTAAGCTTTATTTTTTGCCAATTTTCTTAATATCTGCTTTCTGACATATAAAGCAAAAAGCTTAAATTCGCACAGGTAAAGCTGATATTGCCACTACTTTAATTCCTGCGTGTGTTATAGATTGACATTTTGTAATGATAAAGCATATTTAGGTTAAGCCTTAATCAATTTTCTGCTTTAAAGAAAGCTTGCAAAGAATTTAATTTCGCACAGGTAAAAAGATTTTTGCAGAACTTTAATTCCTGCGTATGTTAGAAATTGACATTTTGTGATGATAAAGCATATTTAGGTTAAGCTTTATTTTTGCCAATCTGTCTTAAAATTTTAATATAAGCGGACAGCATCGAAAAAATTCATCTGACAGCAAGATGCGCTATTTAAGTATAATTGATATCCTGCATAGGAAAATCTAAAAATTTTTTGGCGCAGCCTTCGCTTTCTTAAAAGAAAGCACGCTTTTTCGAGAAAAAGCTTAGCAAAAAGCTTTA
>JAHHUC010000099.1 GCA_020024215.1 Oscillospiraceae bacterium
AGGCATAAAAGTTATGCAAATAGCTTTTTTACCTGTGCGGATTTAAATTCTTTGCCAAGCTTTCTTTTAAGAAAGCGAAGAATTGATTAAAGCTTAACCTAAATGTGCTTATCATGACAAAATGTCAATTTCTAACATGCGCAGGAATTTAAGTTCTGCTAATAGCTTTTTTACCTGTGCGAAATTAAATTCTTTGCCAAGCTTTCTTTTAAGAAAGCGAAGAATTGATTAAAACCTAACCTAAATGTGCTTATCATTACAAAATATTATTCTGTAACATACGCAGGCACTAAAGTTATGCTAATAACAGCATAGCTTGTGCGAAATTAAGCTTTTTGCCAAGCTTTTTCTCGAAAAAGCGGGAGATTTTCCTATGCAGGATATCAATTTTCCTTAAATAGCCCCTCTTGATGTCAGATAAATTTTTGCGCACGGCTAAAGCCATACTTAAAATTTGGGACATCTGCGCCAAAAGATTCTCCCTTTTTCTGCCACAGGCAGCGGTCGAATCTTTTGCCAAGCTTTCTTTTAAGAAAGCTTGACAGAGGTTGCCTCATAGCCTGCATTTTTGACAGCGCTCTTTATTTTTTCATCAGGAATATCTGCATCGGAAAATACCTCGGCATTCTTATTTTCCAAAGAAACCTTCACATCTGTCACGTTCTCCAGACCTCTTAATGCCTGGTCCACATGGGATACACAGTGCATACACATCATGCCTTCAATAGATACTGTCTTTTTCATTTTAAATTCCTCCGTTTTATTTTCTTCTTTTGGTGTTTCTTTTTTTGCTTCTCTTTTGGCAATTTCAGCTGACAGAAGCTTATCCTTGAATTCCTTGCCGCTGTCATCCTTAAAGAATCTCAGTCTGAGAGCATTTGTCACCACGCACACAGAGCTTAGGCTCATTGCCAATGCGCCGAACATGGGGTTAAGATGAAGCTTGAAGGGGTAATATAAAATTCCTGCGGCAAGAGGAATACAAAGCACATTATAAAACAGCGCCCAGAACAGGTTCATCCTGATATTCTTTATGACTGCTGTGGAAAGATTCAAGGATGTGACTATATCAAAGAGGGAATCCTTCATAAGCACCACATCGGCAGATTCTATGGCAATATCCGTGCCCTTTCCGACAGCTATGCCCACATCGGCTCTTGTAAGTGCAGGGGAATCGTTTATTCCGTCGCCAACCATAACCACCTTATGGCCCTTTTCCTGCTCCTCTCTTACGCATTTTTCCTTATCGGAGGGGAGAACCTCGGACATGATATGCTCAATTCCCACCTGCTTTGCTATGGCTGCGGCAGTTGTCCTATTGTCTCCTGTGAGCATGATGACATCTCTTCCCATATCCTTCAAAAGCTTTATTGCGTATGCGGAGGTGGGCTTTAAGGCATCAGCAACTGCTATGATTCCCAAAATTTCTCTGCCTTGGGCAAATATCAGGGGAGTTTTGCCCATTTGGGCAATGCTCTCAATTTTTTCCTCCAATTTTGCCGTATTTTCAGCTCCCAAAAGCTCCTTGAAAAGCTTTAAAGAACCGGTTACATAATCCCTGCCGGAAATTTTGGCGCTTGCGCCCTTTCCCGGAATTACCAAAAATTCCTCTGCATCTTCAAGGGGTATATTTTCTTCCTTTGCCCTTGCGATAACCGCCTGAGCCAAGGGATGCTCGCTCTTATTTTCTATTGCATAGGCAAGGCGGAGGAATTCTTTTTCCGAAAGAGACTTTTTCATAGGAATGATATCAGTCACAATAGGGGAGCCCTCTGTAATTGTTCCTGTCTTATCAAGTATGACTGTATCTATTTTTGAAAGCGTTTCAAGGCTCTGTGCAGATTTTACCAGAATTCCCAGCTCTGCTGCCTTTCCTGTTCCGACCATTATTGCAACAGGTGTCGCCAAGCCCAAAGCGCAGGGGCAGGAGATGACCAGAACCGACACTGCACAGGAAAAGGCAAATTCAAAGCCCTCGCCCATAAACAGCCACACAAAAAGCGTAACTATGGAAATTGCTATTACAGCAGGAACAAACCATAGACTGACCTCATCTGCCAGCCTTGCAATCGGCGCCTTTGAATTGCCTGCCTCATCCACCAGCTTGACTATCTGTGCCAAGGTGGTGTCATCGCCCACCTTTTCTGCCATCATGTTGAAGCTGCCGTTTTTGTTTACAGTGGCGGTTATAACCTCGTCGCCCTCTGCCTTTTCAACCGGCAGGCTCTCTCCTGTTATGGAGGATTCATCCAAAAAGCCTCTGCCCTCAATTATTTTTCCGTCGGCAGGTATGCTTTCACCCGGCCTTATGACAATTATGTCGCCCTTTTTTATATCCTCGGCATTTATTATGCGCTCCTCGCCGTTTTCCAAAATTCTGGCTGTCTTTGGGGCAAGGTCAATAAGCTTCTCCAAGGCTTCGCCCGTCTTTCCCTTTGACTTTGCCTCCAGATATTTTCCCAAAGTTACAAGGGCCAATATCATAGCGGCAGATTCAAAGTAAAGCTGATGGGAATAGTGGTGGATTGTCTCTGTGTCACCTAAGTTTAAAGCGTACATCATTCTGTAAAGTGCGAATATGCCGTAGAGAAGTGACGCTCCTGAACCTATGGCTACAAGCGAATCCATGTTAGGCTTGAGGTGATAGAGCGCCTTGAAGCCCACAACAAAAAATTTCCTGTTTAAAATCAGTATGGGCAGGGACAATAAAAACTGTGTGAATGCCCACAGCATGGGGTTGCTGCTCTGACTTATCAAAGACGGCAGGGGAAGCCCCACCATGCTGCCCATAGAGATATACATAAGAACTGTAAGAAAGCCAATGGAATAATAAAACCTTATTTTAAGCTCCTTTGTTTCTCTTTCGCTCTCCTTTTTTCTCATGTCCCACTTCTGCTTGAAGTTGTTCTTTTTGCCGACAGAGCCTTGCTCATCTTGCAAAAACGCCTTATAGCCTATCTTTGTTATGGCGGATATGATGTCCTCAGGCTTTACAAGGCCTTCGTCATATTCTGCCACCAGCTCCTTTGCCAAAAGGTTTACCTGGGCGGATTTTACTCCGTCAAGCTTAGAAACAACGGCAGTTACATTTGCCGAGCAGGCTGAACAGGTCATGCCGAACACATTGAATTTTTCCTTTTTCATAATTCCTCCCTTAAAGCTTTTTTATAAGCTCTATCACTTCTTTTGTTATCTTTTGATTGCCGTTTTTTATTTCATCAGAAACGCAGGTTTCAAGGTGGTTTTCCATAAGAATATAGCCGACGCTCTCCAAGGCGCTTTTGCAGGCAGAAAGCTGTATCAGTATATCCGCACAATAGCGGTTGTCATCCACCATCTTTTTGATGCCCTCTATCTGACCGCCCACACGGTTTAGTCTTACCAGAAGATTCTTCTTTGTTTCCTCATCCCTGGGGATTTTTTTATATTTGCCGTCACATTGACAGCATTTATCCGAAATATTTTTTTCTGACAACCCTCATTCCTCCTTCTGCACCGAATTATATACCCCCATGGGGTATTTGTCAATACCCAAACAAAAAATTTTTCCCCCTGCAAAAAAAATAAAGCATACAGCCCTTAAAGCCCCCTTTAAAAAAAGAAAGCTCTTTAAACTGTATGCCTTAAGATACTCTTAACCTCTAAACCTCACCGCAAATATTTTTCAAAGTCTCATAAAGGAGGGTGGAGCCTCTTCTCCTTCTTACAATTTTTTTATTGCAGGGATAAAGCTCAAATACAGGCTTAAGAGGTTTTATCCCTGCAATCGGTTGCTATTTTTATATCTATTTGCTACAATAGTTTTGCCAATACTATTGCGGCAAAAGGATTTTCCGTTTATTTTAAATTCTTCTTCAAAGAGGTGCTTCAATGGCAAGAAAACATGGTGCCACAGCCAAGGATATAGCAGAAAAGTGCAATGTGTCCCAGGCTACCGTCTCATATGTGATAAACGATACCGAGGGCAAGAGGGTAAGCTCGGAAAAAAGAGCCGAAATACTTAAGGTGGCAAAGGAGCTTAACTATTTTCCCAATGCTGCCGCAAGAAGCATAAGGCAGCAGCACTGCACCTCTGTGGGTGTGGTCCCCGGAAACAACTATATGAACCCCGGCTTCGGAGAGGCTCTTGGGGGAATAAAGCATTACCTTGATTCCATAGGCTATACTCTTACGCTGCTTGGCGAAAACAGGGATTGCCAAAAGGAGGAAATAGTCAAAAGCTATTATTCCGACATCATCTGCGGAGTGATCTTTCTCGCCTTTGACACACAGCACATTGACACGTCTGTTTTAAAGGAAAAGAATATACCCTATGTGATACTTTCTGAAAACGGAGTTTCCACCGAGGGCTCAAGTCCCAAAAAAGCCTTTGAAAACGTCATTTATGACTGCATAAGCTTCTGTCGTGAAAAAAATCTTAAAAACATCTGCTATTTCACAAGAACCATAGGCAGCCTAAAGCCCCACAACAAATATGACCTGATAGTCAAGGCCATCAACGATATATACCCCGGGTGCAGCTTTGAGAGGATAGTCTGCCAGACCACAGCCGACGGCAGCGACGATGAAATAATTCTGCCCATAAAGGAATATCTTTCCTGCCACAGCCCGGATATCGCCATAACGCCCAATCAGAGGATAGGGCTTCTCACGCAGATGTGCCTGCTTCAGAAGGATTTTGTAATTCCTCAAAAGATAAAGCACATATGCCTTTCCTCCTCATATTTTCTGTTCAACACCTATCCGAGGCTTTCCTCCCTCTACATACCCAACTATGAAATGGGGCTTTATGCCGCAAAGCTTATGATGGATGTGGTGAAGGAAAGACCCATTGAAGAAAAGGATTTCAAGTGTCTTTTGGTCCACGGTGACACAACCGCATTTTAAAAAAAGCAGAAATTGTGCCCTTGTGGGTTGTTTCTAAATTTAAGTTAATCGTATAATCTACTTTAAAATAAAAAAGGGAGAAGCCCTTTTAAGTTAAATTATGAATAGATTATGTAATTATTATCTATTAAATATGTCGTTTTGTCAAGGCTAAAGAAGCGGTTAAATTCCACAAGAATATATAAAGCCATATAGGCATAAATACAGAATTCTTTAGCTTTTTTAATAAATTTACATAAATTTTCTTTACATCGGCCTTATTTTCCTCCCGCTGCTGCTGTGCCCCTTTTGACACCTCCTTAAAGGTGCTTTCATTTATAAGCTGCGCCATAGCCCAAATTTCCAAGATAGCTTTAAGCTTAAATTCCCTTTTTCCCTTGCAGCTTTATTTTAAGGATGCTGCCTATTTGAAAAAATTTAAAAATTACTGTTGACATTTCTGCAAATATATCTATAATGTACTTATACAACAAGTACATTAAATAC